>JAVFAT010000039.1:0-11422 GCA_034002385.1 Azospira sp.
GGACATCGAAAGCAAGCTCCTGCGTCTGAACCTGTTCTCGATCTATTCCCTGAGCAAGCAGTCCGACCTGCGCCTCGACTTCATCCACGAGCGCTGGGAGACCAACGACTGGACCTGGCAGTTCGCCGACGGCTCGCCCTTCGTCTATGGCGGCAACGCGAGCGTCGATGGCACCACGGTGATCACCAAGCCGAAGCAGTTCTCCAACTTCATCGGCGTGCGCTACATCTACAAGTTCCAGTAAGTGAAACGCGCTCTCTCCACGATGCCCTTCGGCGCCAATGGGTCGTACCCCGCGGCCCGGGGGGCATCGCTTTTTCGAGGCATGAGGCGACGGGCACCGACCTCCGGTGTGCCCATGACGTTGCCGGCGCCCGGCCCCGGGCAAACGGCTCAGACTTTCCGGGAAAACTGAAATGCATCTGAAAAACCTCGCAGCACTGGTCATGACGGCCGGCGCGTTCGCGCTCGGCGCCCCATCGGCGGCGGCCGACGAGACCGCCGGCAAGGCGGCTCGCCTCGACGACGCAACCTGCCTGAGCTGCCACGCAACAGACAAGCGCACGATCGAGGTAGCGGGCGACGATGACGAGCAAAGGCCACTCGCCCACGTCGACGTCGCCAGGCTCGGCAAGGGCGTCCACGGTCGCGTGCAATGCGTGAGCTGCCACACCGACATCGTCGACGCCAAGGAAAAGCACGAGAAGGCCGCCGGCGCGGAAAAACCCGACTGCATCGCCTGTCACGAGCGGCTCTGGGAAGACGCCAGGAAAAACGGCGAGGACAAGGCGAAGCCGCGCCTCGGTGTCGTCGTCGACAACATCGCCGCCTACCGCGACTCCTTCCACGCCCGCCCGGACACCGACAACCCGGAGCGTCCGAAGGCGACCTGCCAGGAGTGCCACGCCACGCACGACTTCGCGGTGCCGGCGAAAGGCACGCCGGCACACGACCAGTGGCGTCTCGAAATTCCGAAGACCTGCGGCGCGCAGTGCCATGAAGACCAGCTCGAAGACCTCGAATCGTCGGTGCACGGCGAACTGCTCACCAAGGGCGATCCGAAGGGCGCAACCTGCAGCGACTGCCACACCTCGCACGAGGTCGTCGGTTCATCGTCGAACACCTTCAAGCTGCACAACGTCGAGGCCTGCGGCGATTGCCACCAGGACGAGCTGCACAGCTACCGCGACACCTACCACGGCCAGGTGCACAAGCTCGGCTTCACCTATACCGCCAGATGCTCCAACTGCCACGGCAGCCACGGCATCAAGGCCGGCGACGATCCGGAATCGAAAGTGCACCCGGACAACCGGCTGAAGACCTGCCGGAGCTGCCACAACGGCAAGAAGGACGGCCTGCCGCTGGCCACCGAGGGCTTCACCAGCTTCGGCCCGCACGCCAACAGCCACGACTTCGACAAGTACCCGCAGATGTGGATCACGACCAAGTTCATGGTCGGCCTCCTGATCGGCGTCTTCGCCTTTTTCTGGCTGCACTGCATCCTGTGGTACTACCGCGAGTGGCAGGATCGCAAGAAGCGCACCACTGAAACCCGCATCCGCACCGAAGAAGCGCTCGGCCAGTACGCCGGGAAGCACTTCGTCCGCTTCGCGTGGGGCTGGCGCGTCGCCCACCTGTGCTTCGCGCTGGTGACGATGACGCTGGTGCTCACCGGAACCACCGTCATGTTCGCCGACAGTTCGTGGGCGCCGGTCGTCGCCGAAGCCTTCGGCGGGCCGAAGGTGCTCGGCTTCATCCACCGCATCGCGGCGACGCTGTTCGTCGGCATCTTCATGATCCACTTCGTCTACGTCATGCAGAAGCTGCTGCGCGACCGGAACTTCCGCTGGTTCGGCCCGGATTCGCTGATCCCGAACTGGAAGGACCTGAAGGACTGCCGGGACATGTTCAAGTGGTTCTTCGGCAAGGGGCCGCGGCCGCAGTTCGACCGCTGGACCTACTTCGAGAAGTTCGACTACTGGGCGGTCTTCTGGGGTGTGAACATCATCGGCTGGAGCGGCCTGATGCTTGCCTTCCCGCACATCACGGCGCAATACCTGCCGGGCTGGGTGTTCAACGTGGCGACGCTGGTTCATGGCGAAGAGGCCTTCCTCGCCGCCGTCTTCCTCTTCACGGTGCACTTCTTCAACAACCACTTCCGGCCGGACAAGCTGCCGCCGCCTGACGTGGTGATGTTCACCGGCACGCAGTCGATCGAGGAATTCAGCCACGAGCATCCGGCGCAGTACCAGCGTCTGGTCGAAAGCGGCGAGATCGGGAAGTACCTGGTCGATGCCCCCTCCCGACAGATGCACGTCGGTTCGGTGATCCTCGGCCTGACGCTGATCACCGCCGGCCTGACGCTACTGGTGCTGGTGACAATGGGCTTCTTCAAGATCTGACGATCAGGAAACAGCCTCTCAGGCTCCCCTTCGGGGAGGGGTTCGCCCCTCCCCTCTTTTTGTCTGGAACAGGAAATCTGCGAGGATTCGGGTATGTACCTCCGCACCGGCAGCAGGCGACTCATCAACTGGATCGGCGGCACCTTTGGCACCTCGGTGCGTGCGGTGCTGCTGCTCTCGCTGGTGATCTCGCTGATCATCAGCACGGCCACCACCCTGCTCATCCTCGACCTGCGCGCACGCGACCTGAACCGGGCAAAGGAAACCATCGACAGCCTGAGCCGGGTGCTTTCCGACCAGACGACGCGCGCCTTCGACAGCATCCTGCTGACCATGCGCTCGACCCGCGAGCGGCTCTCGGACGACATCGGCAACCGGCTCGAACTCGACAACCTGCTCGTCCACTACCTGCTTCAGGTGCGCACCGCCGGCCTGCCGCAGGTGAAGTCGATCTTCCTCGTCGACAGTGAAGGGCGCGGCGTCAATTCCTCGCGCCCGGATTTCGTCCGCAACCTGTCGATGCAAACCCGCGAGTTTTTCCGCTATCACGCAGACGGCGGTGAAAACGAGATCTTCATCAGCCCCGCCGAGCAAGCGAAGGTCGACGGCCAGCACACCTACTACGTCAGCATTCCGCTGCGCGATGCCAAAGGCAATTTTCGCGGCGTCGTCGCCGCGGCGATGAACATCGAATATTTCGAGGCGCTGTACCAGACAATTTCGCAGAAATCGGCCAGCCAGATCCTGTTGCTCAACGAGAGCGGCAAACGGCTTGCCGGCACACCGCGCGACAACGCCCGTTACGGCGTATCCGAAGGCGATCCGGCGACGCTGGAGCAGCTTGCCGCACAGCGCGGCGGCGCCATCAAGACGGCAATCGGGCCGACAGGCCAGCGCCGCTTCACCGTCTATCAGCGCATCGTCAATTACCCGCTGAACCTGAGTGTGAGCATCGATGAGCGGGACGCGCTGGACTCCTGGCGGCACACGGCGCAGAGCGCCGTCGCCGGTGCACTGTTCATGCAGCTGTTCATCCTCGTGGTCGCGCTGGCGCTCCTGAAGAACCTGCGCCGCAAGGAAAAGCTGGAAGCCCGACTGAAGGAGCGCGACGAACAGATCTGGCACATGGTTCAGTCGGTGCGCGATGCCATCGTCACCGCCGATCCGGCGCGGCGCATCGTCCTCTTCAACGGCGCGGCCGAACGGCTCTTCGACATGAAAGCAACGGAAGCGATCGGCTCTCCCTTCGAGGAGCTGGTCTACCGCCGGCTGGACGAACGGCAGCACGCCTGGATGCGCCGCCAGCTCGACGAAGCCTGGCACTCACCGACCGGCTTCACCATGCTCACCAACATCGAACTGCGGCAGGATGAACGGAACCTGCCGGTGGAAGTGAGCCTCTCGTCTACAGCCTTCCACGGCGGCATCCTGCTCACCGCCGTCTTCCGCGACCTGAGCGAGAGTCAGCGCGCCGCGCGCGAACTGCTCGAAACCAACCGGCAGTTGCAGGAACTGTCGGCGGCGCAGCGCAACGTTCGTGAAGAAGAGCGCATCGCCATCGCACGCGAGCTGCACGACGAACTCGGCCAGTTGCTGACCGGCATCCGTCTCGAAATATCGTGGCTGAAACGCCGACTGCCGCCGGAACGTTCGCTGGAAAGCGACAAGGTGGCATCGATCAAGCGCCAGATCGACCACACGATCGCCACGGTGCGCCGCATCTCCTCCGAACTGCGGCCACTGGTGCTCGACGATCTCGGGCTTTCGGCCGCCGCTGCCTGGTATGTCAACCAGTTCTCGAACCGCACCGGCCTGGCAACGCGGCTCGATCTGCCGGAAGAGAATCCGGTGCTCGGCGGCGCAGTGGCGACGGCACTCTTCCGCATTCTCCAGGAATCGTTGACCAACATCGCACGGCACGCCCAGGCATCGACCATCGACATCACGCTGACGCGCGACAGCACGGAATGGACGCTCAGCATTGCCGACGACGGCAAGGGTTTCGTTTACGATCCGAGCCGGCGCGGCAGCCTCGGCCTGATCGGAATGCGCGAACGCGCACAGGTGCTCGGCGGCCGCTTCAGCATCGTTTCATCGCCCGGGAAAGGTACAGTCATCCAGGCGGCGATTCCCATCGAACGCGGGGAAGGATCGGACGAGGTGAAGTAATGGAAAGACGGGAAGTGTTGCTGGCCGACGATCACGCGATCATCCGTGACGGCCTCAAGCAGATTCTCGACGAGACCGAGGATTTCATCGTCGCCGGACAGGCGGCCAACGGCAACGAACTCATGCAGCGGGTACGCGAACGGCCCTGGGGCGCGCTCATCCTCGACCTGTCGATGCCCGGTCGCAGCGGTCTGGACCTGATCCGCATGGTCAAGGACGAACAGCCGGCACTGCCGATCCTGATCCTATCCATGCACCACGAGGAGCAATACGCGGTGCGCGCGTTGCAGGCCGGCGCTTCCGGCTATCTGACGAAGGAAACGGAAAGCGAGATCCTCGTCACGGCGCTCCGGCAGATCACCCGTGGCGGCGTGTACGTCAGTCAGAAGGTGGCGGCGCTGATGGTGCAGGGCATCCGCCCGCAGATCGAGACACGCCCGCACGAACTACTCTCGGATCGTGAATACCAGGTGTTCAACATGATCGTCGCCGGCCGGGGGCTGACCGCCATCGCCGACGAACTCTCGCTCAGCGTGAAGACCGTCAGCACGCACAAGACCCACATCCTGCAGAAGATGGCCTTGAACAACGTGGCCGAACTGGTGCGCTACGCCATCTCGCACGACCTCGTTCAGGCTTCCGATTTCTGACGCGGCCCGCAGCGCCGTGACCGGGGCGTCGGCCAGGGGCCAGGCTCGTCCGTTTGCAGCCCTTCGCTGCCAGCAGAGAGACCATACAGGCAAATCCGGAACGGATTCGCCGCTGCCGGCACAGGGCCATGAATCCGGAAGCGCCCCGCGTCCAGATTGATCCGGTCAGCCCCGCTCCGCACAAACCATTTGCACGATGCGCTGATCGGCATCCAGCTTGCTGATGTTGATCAGGCGACCTTCATTTTCCCTGTCAATCTCGACGCGCTCCAGCGTGTTGCAATTGAGCAGGTAGTACCTGGTCTGCAGACGCTCAAGTGGATCCTTGATGAAGGTATAGGTCATGTATTCGATGAGGAATTCGCCATTCTGCTCGGTCAACTGTTTGCGGCCATCGAAGACAGTGAATTCACTGACTGGTGCAACGACGAAACCCCACGGTTTGAAAAAACTCGCCTCGCGTTTTATATCGAAAATTTTCGAACCGGCCGGCAGTTTCCCGGCCTTGAAGTCATGCCAGTCATAATCGTAGTAAGCCATATAACTGATCATGGCGACGCCAGCGGCAACCGGAGTCAACGATTTGAATATTTTCCCCTTGGTAAGCCGGTGCAGAGAAAAGAACAAACCGCCCACACACAAGCCGACGATGAGTACAGCCACGAGATGCCAAGTCACAAAAACCTCCGGAGGAAAAGAAGAAGCGGGCTTTCCGAAGAAAGCCCGCTCCCATGCATTGCTGGTATTTTGGCCGAAGCCTTTATCTCAACATCACATTACGGATAACGCACACGGCGAACCATTTCCCGAATTCTATCCGAAGGCTCTTCGGTGAGGTTGGAAACGACAACCGAGACAACGATATTGATTGCTGCGCCGATGCAACCGACCGACAGCGGCGAAACACCAAGAATCCAGTTCTCCGGAGTATTGGCAAAGGTATTGGTTCCCGGAATGAAGAACCAGCCAAGGTAAAGGAATATGTAGACGATGGTGGAGGTTGCCCCGGCCACCATGCCCGCAATTGCCCCCTTGCTGTTGATGCGGCTGAAGAAAATGCCAAGCACCAGGGCCGGAAAGATCGACGCAGCCGCCATGCCGAACGCCAGCGCCACCGTCTGTGCCGCGAAGCCGGGCGGATTAAGTCCCAGGTAGGTGGCAATGATGACGGCCCCGGCCATGGATATCCGGGCGTACAACATCTCCGTCTTGTCCGAGATGTGCGGCATCAGAGTGTTCTTCAACAGGTCGTGGCTGACCGCCGAAGAGATGGCAAGGAGCAGACCGGACGCGGTCGACAGCGCCGCAGCAATACCCCCGGCCGCGATCAGGCCAATCACCCAGGCCGGCATGTTGGCGATCTCGGGCAGGGCGAGAACGAGGATATCGTTGTTCACGGTCAGTTCGCTACCGGCCCATCCGCGCTCAGCACCAGTGGTCTCGGCAAATTTCTGGTTCTTATCGTTGTAGAACTGGATATGGCCGTCACTGTTCTTGTCAGTGAACTTGAGCAAGCCGGTCGCTTCCCAGGTCTTGAACCATTCAGGACGCTCTTCGTACACCATCGACGGCTGGTCGGTGCCCTGCGGATAGACGGTTTCCAGCAGGTTCAGACGCGCCAGGCCAGCAACTGCCGGAGCGGTCGTGTAAAACAGGGCGATGAAGACCAGTGCCCAGCCGGCAGACCAGCGTGCGTCGCGGATGTTGGGTACGGTGAAGAAGCGGATGATGACGTGGGGCAAGCCTGCGGTACCGATCATCAGCGTGATGGTAAACAGGGTCATGTTCCACTTGTTGGCAACGTCGGCGGTGTAATCCTGGAAGCCGAGATCACGCACCACTTCGTTCAGTTTCTGCAGAAGGGGCAGGCCGGACTCGGTGTGAGTACCGAACAGGGCAGACTGCGGCAGAAAATGACCGGTGAGCATCAACGACAGGTACACCGCCGGGATGAGGTAAGCCAGGATGAGCACGATGTACTGTGCGACCTGGGTGTAGGTCACCCCCTTCATGCCACCGAGCACGGCGTAGATGAACACCACCACCGACGAAATCAGCAGGCCGGTCGTCTTGTCCACCTCAAGGAATCGCGAGAAGGCAACACCGGCGCCCGTCATTTGGCCGATAACGTAGGTCAGCGAAATGATCACCAGGCAGACCACGGCGACAACGCGGGCACTCTTGCTGTCGTAGCGGGTGCCGACGAAGTCGGGCACCGTGTACGCACCAAAGCGGCGCAGGTACGGCGCGAGCAGGGTGGCCAGCAGGACGTAGCCTCCTGTCCAGCCCATGATGAACGATGAGTTCACATAGCCCGCCGAGATGAGACCGGCGACCGAAATGAAGGATGCCGCCGACAGCCAGTCAGCCGCTGTGGCCATGCCGTTCATGACCGGGTGTACGTTACCGCCGGCAATGTAGAACTCTTTGGTCGTGCGCGCACGGGCCCAGATCGCGATCCAGGTATAGACCACGAATGAGCCGATAACAAATGCGAAGTTGATGACAAATTGGCTCATTGCTTACTCCTCCATTCCAAGTTCTTTGTCCAGCTTGTTCATTTTCCAGGAATAGAAAAAGATCAGAGCAACGAAGGTAAGAATGGAACCCTGTTGCGCGAACCAGAACCCGAGGTCGGCACCGCCCACGCTGATACCCATTAAAGCGGGTCGGAGAAGCAATCCGAAGCCATAGGAAACCGTGGCCCAGATACTTAGAACAATAATAATCAGGCGCAGGTTTGTTGCCCAATATTTCTTGTCCCTTTCAGTTATTTCCTTAACCGTATTCATAATGTTTGTACTCCTCACATAGTTTCAACTTATTGGCGCCGCCGCTGAAGAATCGACAACCGCCCTGCCCACAAGAAGACATGTACAAAGGTTAAAAAGGCCAGCGAATTCCTTTCGGAATTCAGTGAACAAATATACGGGGATTGTCTGACATAGCTCTTACGCTACGAGGAACGCCTTGCTGCCAGTGGAAATGCAACGGAAACCGTTGTGACGCAAGGGTTATGGCGCACCAAAAGAAAAGCTCGGCGGAGCAAGTCAGACCAGACAAGCCTGACGTCTTGCTGACACCGGCAAGGAAAATCAGTTGTTTTCCGGCGCAGAAAAGAAAAGTTCGATACGCGCGCCGCCGGCCGCAGCATCATCAATGCGGATTGTCGCCTCATGCTGCTCGGCAATCCGGTGGGCAACGGCCAGGCCGAGGCCGCTACCATCGTCCACATCGGCGCGTCCGCGGAAGAAACGATCGAAGATACGGTCGCGCTGACTGAGTGGAATGCCGGGGCCACTGTCCTCGACGACGATGAGGGCGCCGCCGTTCTCAGTACGCTGGCAGGACAACATCACCTCCCCATCCTCGGGCGTGTAACGGATGGCGTTGTCGACGAGGTTGCCGATCAGTTCCTGAAGCAGAATCGGATTGCCGGTAACGCTTGCCTCGGCGAGGTCAAAACCGAGATCGATCTTGCGCTCGATGGCCATCTGCAACCACTGGTCGGCCGCCTCCTCGATCAGGCGGCGCAAGGACACGCTGTTCTGCATCGGAAGGTTGCCCGGTTCGGCCCGGGCCAGCGCCAGCAACTGATTGACCAGACGAGACAGGCGCCGCACGGCAAGGAGAGTGTGCGGCAGGAGTTCCGGGTCGCGGGTCTGCACGGCGGCTTCAACCTGAGCCTGCAAGCCGGCGATCGGCGTGCGCAACTGATGCGCTGCGTCAGCAAAGAAATGGCGCTGGGCACCGAGGGCAACATCGAGCCGTCGCAGCAGGTGATCGATTTCCCTGGCCAGAGGCTGCAATTCGGCCGGCAGATCTTCGCCGCCAACCGGACTGAGATCGGACGGCGAGCGTAAAGAAAGGCGGTCGCGTAGCGCCTCCAGCGGTTGCAGGCCGCGATTGACGGCGAACATGATGAGCGCCACTGTCGCTGCCAGCAACAGGGAGGCAGGTACGACGACGCTGAGCAGGATGTCGCCGACCTGCTTTTCGCGCTTGCTCAGGGTTTCGGCAACGACCACGGTCAGCTCGTGCCCGTCCTTCTGTGTGACGAGAACGGCACCGCGCACATCCCGGTTGTGGATGCGGCTATCGAAGAACAGCTTGCCATCGGCAAAGGCGTCGGGGCCGGAAATATCCCCGGGAAAAAGGCCGTGCGAAGCCCCCTGGAAAGTGCTTGGCGCATTGTCGGGGAAAAGTCCCTCCTCGCCGGCGAGCAATTCGCCGCGCGAACCATAGACGGCAAAGTGGGTACGGTCAAACGAGTCGGAAAGAAGTGCCTGCAAACCCTGCGATTGCAGATTCAGTGCCGGCCGCCCGCTGGCCGTCTCGACTTGGTTGGCAAGGGCCAGCGCCAGGTTGATCAACGAGCGGTCGTAGGCACGATTGGTGTTACCGGAAGCGATGAGGTAGGTGCTGGTGCCGCTGATGACGAGGATGAGCGCCACGCCCGGCAGCAGCCAGGCCAGCAGCAGCTGACGAAGCCTACGGGGTTTTTGGTTTTTCAAGGTAGTAGCCCATGCCGCGCACGGTACGGATATTGACGCCGGCCGGTTCGAGCTTGCCGCGCAGGCGGGAAATGATCTTCTCGACCGCGTTCGGGGTGATTTCCTCTTCCCAGTCGTACAGCGACTGCATGACGAGATCCTTGCTGACGATGCGGTTGGCGCGTAACGCCAGGAATTCCAGCGCCGACCATTCGCGCGCCGTGAGGTCGAGCGGCTGCTCGCCGATCCAGGCCCGGCGCGCCGCCGTGTCGAGGTCGAGCTTGCCCAGCCGCAGCATCGGGTCGGACTGCCCCTGACCACGCCGCGTCAGCGCCCGGATGCGCGCCTCCAGCTCGGCCACCGCCACCGGTTTGACGAGGTAGTCGTCGGCGCCGAGGTCGAGCAGGCGGATGCGCTCGTCGAGCATCTCGCGCGCCGAAACGACCAGCACCGGCATGTCCTGCTTGCGGCCACGCAGGCGCTTGAGCACTTCGGAACCGTCGAGGCCGGGCAGGCCGAGGTCGAGAATGACCACATCGTATTCGCGTTCGCTCAGCCAGGCGTCGGCGCGGCGGCCATCAACGGCGCGCTCGACGACATGCCCTGAATGGCGCAGGCCGCGCGCGATACCGTCGGCCAGCAGTTCATCGTCTTCGATCAGCAGTACCCGCATTGCCCGGCCCCCCTCGTTCGGCGGCAAGGTTACCCCTTCGTCCGCCCGCCGCAAAGCCCCGTCCGGTTGCAAAAGCAAAGGCCCCGGCTGGCGAAACCAGCGCGGGACCTTTTGCGGATGCGGACGACGGCCGGGAAGACCCCGGCACGCCGAACGGGCGCTTACAGTATTACATGCCCATATCCATGCCGCCCATGCCGCCCATGCCACCCATGCCGCCCATGCCCGGCATACCGCCGGCGGCCGGCTTGTCCTCGACCAGCTCGGCCACCATGCAGTCGGTGGTAAGCATCAGGCCGGCGACGGAAGCGGCGTTCTGCAGGGCGGTGCGGGTAACCTTGGTCGGATCGAGCACACCCATTTCGACCATGTCGCCATACTCGCCGGTGGCGGCGTTGTAGCCGTAGTTGCCCTTGCCCTCGATGACCTTGTTCACCACCACCGATGGCTCGTCGCCGGCGTTGGCGACGATCTCGCGCAGCGGCTGCTCCATCGCGCGCAGCACGATCTTGATGCCGGCGTCCTGGTCGTGGTTGTCGCCCTTGAGCTTGGTGATCTGGGCACGCGCACGCAGCAGCGCGACGCCACCGCCGGCAACGATGCCTTCTTCAACGGCAGCGCGGGTGGCGTGCAGCGCGTCTTCGACGCGGGCCTTCTTTTCCTTCATTTCGACTTCGGTGGCGGCACCGACCTTGATCACGGCCACGCCGCCGGCCAGCTTGGCGACACGCTCCTGCAGCTTTTCGCGGTCGTAGTCGCTGGTCGCTTCCTCGATCTGCACGCGGATCTGCTTGACGCGGGCTTCGATCGCCTTCTCGTCGCCGGCACCGTCGATGATCGTGGTATTTTCCTTGGCGATCTCGACGCGCTTGGCCTGGCCCAGATCCTTCAGGGTGGCCTTTTCCAGCGTCAGGCCGGTCTCTTCCGAGATGACCACGCCGCCGGTCAGGATGGCGATGTCTTCCAGCATGGCCTTGCGACGGTCGCCAAAGCCCGGGGCCTTGACGGCAACGGTCGTCAGGATGCCGCGGATGT
>JAVFAT010000040.1:0-11326 GCA_034002385.1 Azospira sp.
TACACGCAGAACGCCCGCCACGCCGAACTGCTGCTGCAGGCCGGCGCTGATCCCTACGCCAAGACCAACGCCGGCCGCGACCCCACCTCGCTGGCAAGAAAGACGCGCTCCGACGAGGTTTCCGGCGTGATTTCGCTGTGGATACTGAAAGGCTGCAAGGCGGGCCAGCCCTGCTGAAGGCGCTTGTCGCGCGCATTCTCCGCTCGCTGGGGAAGGGCTGCGCAAGCGGCTACACCGGAATCAACCGTCTCTCTCCTGGCCTGCCTCTCCCGGCCCGCTTTCCCCGGCCCGCTTTCCCCGGCCCGCTGCCGAAGGGCGGCGACAGCCCTTTTCCCCGGCAATCGGCCGCCTCCTTTCGGGCCTGGCTTCGGAGTAGGGAAAGGCCGGGAAGTCATTGGCCCGACCGCCCCGGGAGGCGGTACCGCGCCCTGAATGGTGCGTGCCGGCGCAGGCTACAATTGTCGTCATGGTTCCCGACTACTGGCAGAAGGCATCGCGCGCACTGGCGCGAGAGGACGCGACGATGGCGGTGCTGGTGCGCCGCTATCGCGACATGTCGCTGGCGTCGCGCGGTGACGCCTTCGGCACGCTGGCGCGCTCGATCGTCGGCCAGCAGATTTCGGTGAAGGCGGCCGACGCGGTCTGGGCGCGCTTTGCCGCCGCCGTCGGCGCGGTGTCGCCGGCCGCGGTGCTCGCCGCCGGTGCCGGCGGGCTTTCCGGCTGCGGCCTCTCGGCACGCAAGACCGAATACCTGGTCGACCTCGCCGCGCATTTCGCCGAGGGCCGCGTCGATCCGGCGCGCTGGACGGCGATGGACGACGAGTCGGTGATCGACGAGCTGTGCGATGTGCGCGGCATCGGCCGATGGACGGCGGAGATGTTCCTCATCTTCAACCTGCTGCGCCCGGACGTTTTTCCGCTCGACGACATCGGCCTGCAAAAGGCCGTCGCGCTGCACTATTGCGGCGGCGAACGGCCGCCGAAAAAGGCGCTGGCCGAACTCGGCGAACGCTGGCGCCCCTGGCGCTCCGTGGCCACCTGGTACCTGTGGCGCAGCCTTGACCCGCTGCCGGTCGAGTATTGATCGGGGTGGAATGAATGCCCGGTGCGGAAGCGCAATGAGGCAGAAAACGCAGAGAGCGCAGAGAGCGCAGAGAGCGCAGAGAGCGCAGAGAGCGCAGAAGGCGCGCTAACCCCCAATCCACAATGAAAGAAAGCCCCCGCCATGCCTGAAGGCCCGGAGATTCGCCGGGCGGCCGATGCCCTGAACCGGGCCGTTGCCGGCCGTCCGCTGACCGAAGTGTGGTTCGCCTTCCCCCACCTGCAGGCCTTCCGGCCCCGCTTGCTCGGGGCCGAGGTGTTGCGCATCGAGCCGCGCGGCAAGGCGTTGCTCACGCACTTTTCAAGCGGCTTCACGCTCTACAGCCACAACCAGCTCTACGGCCGCTGGCGGGTCGCCCGGCCGGGCGAGAACCCGTTGCCGAGCCGGACGCCGAGAGTCCGCCTCGAAACCGACGAGACGGCGGCGGTGCTCTACAGTGCTTCGGACATCGACCTGCGGCCGAGCGACGAGATCGAGTCGCACCCCTTCCTGCAACGCATTGGCCCCGACGTGCTCGATGATCGGCTGACTCCGGAAATCGTCATCGCCCGCCTGCGGGAAGCGCGCTTCGCCCGCCGTCGGCTGGGCGCGCTGCTGCTCGACCAGGCTTTCCTCGCTGGGCTGGGCAATTACCTGCGCGCGGAAATACTCTGGCAGGCCCGCCTGAATCCCGACTTGCGGCCGGCCGACCTTTCACCCGAGGCGCTGGCCGCGCTCGGCGAGGCCCTGCTCGACGTGCCGCTGCGTTCGTACACCACGCGCGAGGCGGCTGGATCGGGGGCGTACCACGAGGCGGTGTTCCGGTTTCATGTGTTCAAGCGGGACGGCCAGCCCTGTTCGCGTTGCGGCACGCCGGTGGCGAAGCTTTCCTGCGCTTCGCGGCCCTTGTATCTCTGCCCGGTCTGCCAGGCATGAGCCGGAGGGTTTTCTCCGCCCGGACAGGGAACCGGTGGCGCGTTTCTCCGGATCGGTCTGTCGAAGGATTCCCTCTCCCCGCAAGGGCCGGAGCGGGGAGGGCGGCCCGGAGCGCCGCCCGGATTCCGGTGCCGTCGGGCCTTTGCGGTAGAATACGCGCCGACCAAATCCGGCAGACCTTTCATGAAAATCAGTTTCCTCGATTTCGAGCAGCCGATCGCCGAACTCGAAAGCAAGATCGAAGAGTTGCGCTTCGTCCAGGATGATTCGGCGGTCGACATCTCGGATGAGATCGTCCGCCTCTCCAGGAAGAGCGAACGGCTGACCAAGGACATCTACGCAAAACTGACACCCTGGCAGGTGGCGCAGGTGGCACGCCACGCGCAGCGCCCCTATACCCTCGACTACATCGAGCACATCTTCACCGATTTCCATGAGCTGCACGGCGACCGCGCCTTCGCCGACGATCACGCCATCGTCGGCGGCATCGCCCGCTTCAACGGCCAGCCGGTGATCGTCATCGGCCACCAGAAGGGCCGCGACACCAAGGAAAAGATCTTCCGCAACTTCGGGATGCCGCGTCCCGAGGGATATCGCAAGGCGCTCAGGCTGATGAAGCTGGCCGAGAAATTCGGCATCCCGGTGATGACCTTCGTCGACACGCCCGGTGCCTATCCCGGCATCGGCGCCGAGGAACGCGGCCAGTCGGAAGCCATCGGCCGCAACCTGTACGAGATGACCAGCCTGAAGGTGCCGGTGATCGTCACCATCATCGGCGAGGGCGGTTCGGGTGGCGCGCTGGCGATTGCCGTCGGCGATGTCGTGCAGATGCTGCAATATTCGACCTACTCGGTGATCTCGCCGGAAGGTTGTGCCTCCATCCTGTGGAAGAGCGCCGAGCGCGCGGCGGACGCTGCCGAAACCATGGGCATCACCGCGCAGCGCCTGAAGACGCTGGGCCTCATCGACCGGATCGTGAACGAGCCGTGCGGCGGCGCCCACCGCGACCATGCGGCAATGGCGCAGAACCTGAAGAAGGCCTTGCAGGATGCGCTCAGGCAGCTCTCCGGCCTGTCTGCCGACGAACTGCTGGCCGCCCGCTTCGACCGCCTGATGGCCTATGGCCGCTTCAAGGAACAGCCTGTCCGCTGATTCGCCTGATCGCGTCGCGGCCAGTGTCGCGGCTTTTTTCGCGCCGCGACTGGCGCACCGGCGGCGCGTCGTCGTCGCCCTCTCCGGCGGCCGTGATTCGGTGGCGCTGCTGCATGCGCTGGCCGACCTGCGTGCCGCCGCCTCTCCGGCTGCTGTGTCTCCAGTTTCAGCCGCTTCGGTTGCTGCGCCCCCGCCCTTGCGTTTCCCGGCGTCGCAATCCCCGCAATCCCCGCTTTCTCCGCCGCTGCAAATCCCCGCGTTCGAGCTTTCCGCGCTGCACGTCCACCACGGTTTGTCGGCGAACGCCGATGCCTGGGCCGATTTCTGCGCCGATCTCTGCCGGCGGCTCGACGTGCCCTTGCGCATCGCCCGCGTGCGCGTTGCGGACGCGCGCGGCGAGGGTGTCGAGGCGGCCGCCCGTCGCGTGCGCTATGCCGCTTTCGCCGAAGTCGAGGCCGACTGGCTGGCACTCGCGCATCACCGCGACGATCAGGCGGAAACACTGCTGCTCAACCTCTTGCGTGGCGCCGGCGCGCACGGCCTGGCGGCGATGCCCGAGGAGCGTCCGCTGCGCGCCGGGGCGCCGGATGAGGCGCCGCGCCTCGTGCGTCCGCTGCTCACCGTTTCCCGCCGCGAGATCGAGGGCTGGCTGGATGCGCGCGGCCTCGCCTGGATCGACGACGAGAGCAACGCCGACGAGCGGCTGCGCCGCAATTTTCTGAGAAACGACATCCTGCCCCGGCTCGCCGCCGTCTTTCCCGAACCGTCGGCGGCGCTGGTGCGTGCCGCCGGACACCTCGCCGGGAGCGCGGCGCTGGCCGATGCGGTGGCGGCCGAAGATGCCGCCTTGGTCGTCGACGGCGAAAGCCTGCGGCTATCGGCCTTCAATGCGCTGCCGATGGCGCGGCGGGCCAACCTGCTGCGCCGCGAGCTGCATCGCCGGGAGCGGCGGATGCCGGATGCGCGGCATCTGGCGGAAATCCTGCGGCAACTGGCCTCGGTCTGCGGCGATGCCGCACCGCGCTTTGTCGTCGATGGCGGCGAATTGCGCGTCGAGCACGGTCGCCTGCTTCTTTCCGCGACACGTTTGCCGGAGCCGCCGCCCTCGCTTCCCTGGCAGGGCGAAGACGAACTTCCCTGGGCCGGCGGCGTGCTGCGCTTCATCGACGGAACCGGCCTTGGCCTGTCGCGCGCGCGTCTGGCCGGGGCGGGGGTGTGCATCCGCCACCGCGTCGGCGGCGAGCGCCTGCAAACGCACCCGAAGCGCCCCCGGCGAGCGTTGAAGAAGTTGTTGCAGGAAAGCGATGCACCGGCCCCGGTGCGACCGCTGCTGCCGCTGCTTTACTGCGGCGAAGAACTGGCCTGGGTCGCCGGAATCGGCGTCGATGCCGCATTTGTCGCGGAGCCGGATGAAGCCGGCGTGCTGCCCGTCTGGGAGCCGCCACTGCCTGTGCGACCCTGAGCCGAAAAGTATTCGACGCCGCGCGGCTCGGGCGGAAAAGGCAAGAAGGAGGGGCGGCCGGGGGGCGCGGCTGAAGAGAGGCCGGCCGGGGAGAAACAGCCGAAAGAGACCGGCTGAGATAGCGATACCCGAGAAAATGACCGAGGATTCCAGCCTCGGGAAAAAATCCCTTGTTTCCCCAAATTTTCCTGCCGTTCCCGGCGTTGTCGTCGGGCTTTTTCTTGCTGTTTTATTCCCCGTCCCCTGGCCGGGCGTCAGGGCAGCCTTTTTTCCTGTAAAGCGTTATAGTGTGCCGTCCCTGCAGACCGGCGTCATCCGACAAAAAAGCCTGGCAATGGGAAAAGAGTCGTGTGGCACCGGCCGCATGGCATCGCAAACGGAGTGCACCAAGAGGAGGAGGTTGTAATGAGTGGTTATAACGCAGTCCTAGCCCGGAATACGGAAAAGGCACCAACAAGTCCCTTCCATTCACAAACTGTCGCTTTTTCGCATTAAAACCATCTTTCGGCCCAATTGCCGATCGATCCGGAATCGGGCCGGCTGGTGGCCAGCGGCGCGAAAGCGCAGGCCGAACAGTGCTTCAGGAACATCAAGGCGATTGTGGGCAGCATCGGTCATGGCATGAACGATGTCATCAGGATCACCGTGTTCGTCCGCAACATCAAGGATGTGGATGCCGTCGACGAGGCGTACAAGACCTTCTTCACGGGCTATCTTCCGGTGCGCACGGTCGTCGCCGTCGCCGCCCTGCCGATGAACGCCCTGGTGCAGATCGAGGCGCTCCTTTCCAACGGCGAAGGCACGATTCCGAACGCCCCGCAGGCCGGCGACCTGATCAAGATGGCGAACAACACGGCCAAGGCGCCGGTCGATCCGCTCTCCACGCAAACGGTGGCTTTCTCGCATTACAACAACCTGTCGGCTCAGTTGCCCATCGATCCGGCATCTGGCCAGCTGGTGGTTGGCGGGGTCAGGGAGCAGACCGCGCAGTGCCTGAAAAACATCAAGGCGATTCTGGAAAGCATCGATGTTCCCTTCGACGACATCGTCAAGGTCAACATCTTCCTCAAGAACCTTGCCGATACCGAAGCCGTGAACGAGGTCTACAAGAGATTCTTCCCGGATTCCGCCATTGCCCGAACCGCCGCGTATTTCCCCGCGCGCACGGTGGCCGAGGTCGCCGCCCTGCCGATGCACGCCCTGGTGCAGATCGAGGCCGTGGTCTCGCACGGCGACGGCACGCCCCCGCAGGCGGTCGAGGACAGGCACGGGCTGATCGTGGAGGCGAACAATACGGATCGCGCGCCGCGTTGCCCCCTGTCTTCGCAAACGGTCGCCTTCTCGCATTACAACAACATTTCGGCGCAACTGCCCATCGACCCGGCATCGGGCAAACTGGTTGCCGGCGGCATCAGGGAGCAGGCCGGGCAGTGCCTGAAAAACATCCGGGAAATCGTCGAAAGCGTCGGCCACGTCATGGCGGACGTGGTGAAGGTGAATGTCTTTCTTCGCAACATCGACGACATCGATGCCGTAAACGGGGTCTATGCCGAATTCTTCCCCGGCGGCATCCCCGCGCGAAGGGTGGTCGGTACCTCTGCCTTGCCGATGGATGCCCTGATCCAGATCGACGCTATCGTCTCCAACGCCGAGGGAACGCCTCCGCTGCCGCGGTAAGCTCTTGCTGAAAACTGGGGTGGGTCACGTTTTTTCGTCATTTCGTGGCCCGCCCTTTTTCCTCCCGGGGGGCGCCCGAATCCACCCGAATCCGCCCGGATCGGCCGGCGGCGCCTACCGCAGCCCGGTCATCAACTGCGACAGCTCGACTGCCGTGCGCACGCCCATCTTTTCGAAGAGGTGGGCGCGGTGCACTTCGACGGTGCGCATGCTGATCTGCAGTTCATCGGCGATCACCTTGTTGTATTTGCCGGCGAGGATCAACTCCATGATCTGCCGTTCGCGCACGGTCAGCCGTTCGAGGCGGCTGTTGATCGATTCGCTGCTTGCCACCGAGGCCCGGTTGACGGCGTCGAGCCGCAGGGCTTCTTCCACGCGGTCGAGCAGGTCGTTGTCGCTGAACGGTTTTTCGACGAAGTCGAAGGCGCCTTTTTTGAGCGCCGAGACGGCCATCGGCACGTCGCCGTGGCCGGTGAGGAAGATCACCGGCATGGTGTTGCCGAGTTCGAGCAGGCGGTCGAAGAGTTGCAGGCCGCTCATGCCGCCCATGCGGATGTCGAGCAGCAGGCAGCCGGCGAACTGCGGCGTCCGGGCGGCGAGGAAATCCTCGGCCGACGGGTAGGCGGCACAGGCGATCCGGCGCGATTGCAGCAGCCAGCCCAGCGCATCGCGGATGGCGTCGTCGTCGTCGATGAGATGAACCTGGGGAGTCATGATGATGGTGGTGATGGAGAGGGTGTCGTGGCCCCGTCGTCGTCGCTGGCGACAGCGACAGCGACAGGTTCAGGCCGCATGCTGACCGGCAGGGTGAAGACGAAGATGCTGCCGCCCTGCGGGTTGTCTTCCACCCACAGGCTGCCCCGGTGGAATTCGATGATCGAGCGGCAGATGTTGAGGCCCATGCCCATGCCGTCGGGCCGGGTCGAGAAAAAGGGCGTGAACAGGCGCGAACGCACGCCGTCGGCGAGGCCGCTGCCGTTGTCGATGATCCGCACTTCGACCTTGTCGTCGCCGAAGACGAGGCGCACGCTCAGGCGGCGGCGCGCCGCCGGGGTTTCGCTCATGGCTTCGATGCCGTTGCGCATCAGGTTGAGCAGGGTCTGCTCGATCATCACCTGGTCGGCGAAGAGTGGCGGCCGCCAGCCGGGGATCTCGCGGTCGATGGAGACGCCGCGCTTGTGGGCGAAGTGTTCGATGAAGCCGACCGCGTCGTCTACGATTTCGGCGAGGTCGCATTCGGTGAAACGGGGTTCGCGCTTGCGCACGAAGTCGTGCACGCGCTGGATGATGCGGCCGGCACGCTCTGCCTGTGCGCCGAGTTTTTCGAGCGCGAGCCTGAGTTCGGCCGGGTCGAAGTGGCCGCTGGCCAGCCGGTTGAGGCAGCCGGTGTTGTAGCCGGAAATCGCCGCCAGCGGCTGGTTGAGTTCATGTGCCAGCGTCGAGGCGAGTTCGCCCATCGTGACCAGGCGCGAGGTGGCTTGCAGTTTTTCCTGCTGCTGCCGGGCCAGTTCCTCGGCCCGCTTGCGCTGGGTGACGTCGAGCACCGAGGCCATCCAGCCGGTGTGCTGGCCGTTGGCATCGATCAGCGGCGCCTCGTAGACGAGGGCGTCGAAGATTTCGCCATTCTGCCGACGGAAGCGCAGTTCGAAGCCGCCGGCCGGCGCCCTGCCGTCGAGAACGCGGTTGTGCAGTTCGTGGGTCTGCTCAATCTCGTCCGGATTCCAGTAGGGATAGGGCGGCAGCGCGCCGACCAGCGTGTCGGCGGCAAACCCGGTCATTTCGCAGAAGGCGGGATTGACGTAGGTGATGCGGCCTTCACGGTCGCGCGCGCGCATTCCGACGGTGAGCGAATCCTCCATCGCCTTGCGGAAGGCGTGCTCGCTGCGCAGTGCCTGCTCGGCGCTGATGCGGTGGCGGATCTGGCCGCGAATCGCCCACAGGCTCCAGAAAACGGTGCCGGCGAGAAAGATGATCAGGGCGGTGATCAGCGCCTGCGCCGTGCCGACGGCGGCGCGGTTGGCGGCGACGTACAGCGTCAGGCCATGGCCGGGCGGATCGAGCAGCACCTGGTGGCTGACGCCAGGCTCTCCGGCGGCGACCTTCGACTTGCTGGCGAGAATGTGGCCGTCGTCGTCGAGGATCTGCATCCGGTATTTCTGGACGAACCACCAGGGCACCAGTTCGCCGATCAGTGCCGGCAGCGAGTGCGTGGCAACGAGCATTCCGGCCAGCCGGCCGCTGCGGTAGACCGGAACGAGCAGTTCGAAATAGCTGACGCCGTCGTCGTCGAAGGGGCGGGAAAAAACCGGCTTGCCGAGTTTGCGGGCGAGTTCGAAGAAGTTGTCGCCCGGCTGCGCCGGCGTCTTGCGCCGGGGCACGTCGGGGCCGGGCTGGGCGGCACGGGGCGCGCCTTCGGCGTCGAGCCAGGCGATGTGCAGCAGTTCGGTGCTGGTGCGGATGAGGTGGCGGGCGCGTGCGTCGAAGAGCTTTTCCGGCGACTCCTCGTCGCCGAGGTCGAGCGCGAGCTGTTGCAGCTGCGTGCTGCCGCCTTCGATGTGGAAGCGGATGCTCTGTTCCAGCCAGAGCACGTCGGCGATCAGCGTGGCGTGCTGCTCTTCCTTTTCGTTCTCGCGCAGCAGCCAGAGGAGGGCGACCAGCAGCAGGACGAGCAGGCCGACGGCGAGCTTGGGCATCGTCAGATACCAGCTCGACCAGGCCGGTGCGCGGGGGGAATGTCCGGCAAGACTCATGGCCGGCATCTTACCGCGACGTTCCGGGAGCCGGCGGGCGATTGTGGATTTCCACAATTAAGGGGGGCAAAACCTTTTGCCATACTCCGCCCGGGCCGGGATTCCGGCCGGTCGTTTTGTACCTGTTCCATCACTCGTGTTTCACCACAGGAGGAGATACCCAATGAAGTTTTCCAAGAAACTGGCAGTCGGTCTGGCAGCCTGCGCTTTCTCGATCGCCGCGTTCGCCCAGCAGCCGATCGTCATCAAGTTCAGCCACGTCGTCGCTGCCGATACGCCGAAGGGCAAGGCGGCCGAGTTCTTCGCCAAGAAGGCGGGCGAACTGACCAACGGCAAGGTCAAGGTCGAGGTCTACGCCAACTCGACGCTCTACAAGGACAAGGAAGAAATGGAGGCGCTGCAGCTCGGCGCCGTGCAGATGCTGGCGCCCTCGCTGGCCAAGTTCGGCCCGCTCGGCGTGCGTGAATTCGAGGTCTTCGACCTGCCGTACATCTTCGACAGCTACGCCGACCTGCACAAGGTCACCACCGGCGAGGTGGGCAAGCAACTGCTGGCCAAGCTCGAACCGAAGGGCATCAAGGGTGTTGCCTTCTGGGACAACGGCTTCAAGTCGTTCTCGGCGAACACGCCGATCAAGATGCCGTCCGACCTGCGGGGCAAGAAGCTGCGCATCCAGTCGTCGAAGGTGCTTGAGGAGCAGATCCGCGCGCTCAGCGCGCTGCCGCAGGTCATGGCCTTCTCCGAGGTCTACCAGGCCTTGCAGACCGGCGTCGTGGACGGTACCGAGAACCCGATTTCCAACCTGTACACCCAGAAGATGCACGAAGTGCAGAAGCATCTTTCGCTGACCGACCACGGTTATCTGGGCTATGCCGTCATCGTGAACAAGAAGTTCTGGGAAGGTCTGCCGGCCGACGTCCGCAAGCAGCTCGACGACGCCATGGTGCAGGCGACCAACTACGCCAACGACATCGCCAAGCAGGAGAACGACGGCGCTCTGGACATGGTGAAGAAGTCGGGCCGGACCGAGATTCATGTACCGACGGCGGAAGAGCGCGCCGCCTTCAAGAAGGCCCTGGTGCCGGTTCACAAGAAGATGGAAAGCCGCATCGGCAAGGAGACCATCGACGCCGTCTACAAGGCGACGGGTTTCGATCCGAACAAGCTGTAAGCGCTTCATTCCTCAGCACGCCCGCTGTTCCGCTATGGTGGCAGCGGGCGATTTTGTAACGGGGAGAGGGAACTATGGGAAAAATCATTGATCGCCTGGAAGAGTGGATCATCGGTTCGCTGATGGCCGTGGCAACGGTCATTATCTTCATTTCGGTGGTGCATCGTTACGCTTCAGGGTTTGCCATTCCGGGCGTCCAGGACTGGCTGCTCGAAATCAATCTTGGCTGGGCGCAGGAACTGTGCATCATCCTTTTCGTCTGGATGGCCAAGTTCGGGGCCGCCTATGGCGTGCGCACCGGCATCCATGTCGGCGTCGACATCCTGATCAACAAGGCAACCGGCAGTGTCCGGGCCGCGATGATCCAGCTGGGCCTGGCATGTGGCATTTTCTTTACTGCCCTGATCGGCATTTTCGGTGCGCTGTTCGTCTGGGAAAACGGCATGGCACATGCGTTCCTGACGCTGGTTGGTAGCGATCCCGGTGATTACTTCGAGGGGCCGGTGACGCCCGATCTGGAATGGCCGACCTGGATCGTTTACGCAGCAGTGCCATTGGGTTCCTTTCTGATGAGCTTCCGTTTCATTCAGGTCATGGTCGGTTTTGCCCGCACGGGCGAGCTGCCGTCGCACAATCATGGTCATGTCGAGGGCATCGATGACGACGAGGTCGAGACGCTGTCCATTGGCGAGGCGATCGTCGCTGCCGAGGATCGTGAACACGCACATGCGGGCATGAGCGACGAGGAATGGAAAAAGACCCATCCGACGCGGCCTGAAGAGAAGAACTGACGGGAGCGCCCACAAATGTCCAATACGATTGCAATTTTCGGCCTGCTCGTCGTCCTCATGGCGATCGGGATGCCGGTCGGCGTGGCACTTGGCCTGACCGTGCTGAGCTTTATGTTCATCTTCACCGATGTGCCGTTGGAGTCGGTGGCGCTGAAGATGTTCACCGGTATCGAGAAGTTCGAGATCATGGCCATCCCGTTCTTCATTCTTGCCGGTAATTTCCTTACCCACGGCGGTGTCGCGCGGCGGATGATCAACTTCGCCACGGCGATGGTCGGCCACCTGCGCGGTGGTCTCGGTATGTCG
>JAVFAT010000041.1:0-11236 GCA_034002385.1 Azospira sp.
TCCCCCTTCAGGAAACCGTAGTCGAAGCGCGCGTTGTGCGCGACGAGGAGCTTGCCGGCGAGCCGCGCGCGCAGTTCGTCGGCAAGCGCGGAAAAGACCGGCGCACCGGCAACCAGCGCATCGTCGTTGCCGGTCAGCCCGGTGATGAAGGGCGTGACCGGCACGCCGGGATCGACCAGCGTTTCCCACTCGCGGACACCGTTGGCGTCGACCTCGACCAGCCCGATTTCGAGGATGCGGTCGCGCGCGAAGTTGGCGCCGGTGGTTTCAAGATCGACGAAGACGAGCGGCCGGGGAAACAAGGTGGTTTCCGAGACGGGTTCGGGCGTGCTTTCCGACGTGCTTTCCGGCGTGGCTTCCGGCATGGTTTTCCTTTGTCGGCGCGCTCAGAACACCCGGTTTTCGAGCCGGACTTCCTGCATCACGGTGGTCGAGATTTCCTCGATCGACTTGGTCGACGAGTCGAGCCAGCGGATGCCTTCGCGCTTCATCATCTTTTCTGCCTCGCGCACCTCGTTGCGGCAGTTCTCGAGCGATGCGTAGCGGCTGTTCGGCCGCCGTTCCTCGCGGATCTGCGCCAGCCGCTCGGGCTGGATGGTCAGGCCGAAGAGCTTGCCGCGATGCCGGTCGAGCGTCCCCGGCAGGCGGCCGCGCTCGAAGTCTTCGGGAATCAGCGGGAAATTGGCGGCTTTCAGGCCGAACTGCATCGCCAGGTAGAGCGAGGTCGGCGTCTTGCCGCAGCGCGAGACGCCAACCAGGATCACGTCGGCCGTTTCCAGGTCGCGGTCGGTGACGCCGTCGTCGTGCGCCAGCGTGTAGTTGATCGCCTCGATGCGGTTCTTGTAATCCGAGGTGTCGATCGAGCCGTGCGAGCGGCCGACCGAATAGGTGGCCTTGACGCCGAGTTCGGTTTCCATCGGCGCCACGAAGGTTTCGATGAAGGAGAAGCACATCGCCTTGGCAGCGTGAACCATCTGCGCCAGCTCCGTGTTTACCAAGGTGGTGAACACGATCGGCCGGACGCCGTCGGCGAGGCCGGTTTCCTCGATGCGGCGGATGACGGCGTGCGCCTTCTCCGGCGTATCGACGAAGGGAATCCGCACCTGCTTGAAGCGGACGCCCTCGAACTGCGTCAGCAGGCTGTGGCCCAGGGTTTCGGCGGTGATGCCGGTGCCGTCGGAAACGTAGAAGACGGAGCGGACGGGAGCTTGCAGTTCCATGATGAGCAGGCCAGCGCGGTCGAAAAGGGCCGATTCTAGCAGCCCGCCGGGGTTGTCCCGGCAGGCTGCCGGCCGTTTGACTGCCGCTTTCCCGCTCAGCCGCTGTTGCGCAGGCCGGCCGCGATGCCGTTGATCGTCAGGTGGATGCCCCGGCGCACGCGCTCGTCACCCGGCTTCCCCGGTTCGTCGGCGCGGTGCCGGCGCAGCAGTTCGACCTGGAGGTGGTTGAGCGGATCCATGTACGGGAAGCGGTTGCGGATCGAGCGGGCGAGGGCGGGGTTGTCGGCGAGCAGTTCGTCGGCGTCCTCGATGGCCAGCAGGTGCCGGCGGGTCAGCGCCCATTCGTGACGGATGCGGCCGAACACCGCTTCGCGCAGCGCCGCATCGCCAACCAGTTCGGCGTAGCGCGAGGCGATGCCGAGGTCGGTCTTCGAGAGCACCATGTCCATGTTGGAAAGCAGGGTGCGGAAGAAGGGCCAGCGCGCGTACATCCGGCGCAGCAGGTCGAGGCCGCCCGGGTTGGTGGCGAGCCAGGTGTCGACGGCGGTGCCGAAGCCGTACCAGCCCGGCAGCATCAGCCGGCACTGCGCCCAGCTGAACACCCATGGGATCGCCCGCAGATCCTCGATGCGCTCGGACGCCTTGCGCGAGGCCGGGCGGCTACCGATGTTCAGCTGTGAGATTTCGGAAACGACCGTCGATTCGCGGAAATAGGTGGTGAAACCTTCGGTTTCGTAGACGAGGCCGCGGTAGGCGCGGAAGGCGAGCTCCGAGAGCGTGTCCATGACGCCACGGAAGGCCGCCGGCTCGGTTTCCTGTTCCTGGTCGAGCAAAGTCGCTTCCAGCGTCGCGGCGGCAAGGATTTCGAGGTTGCGGCGGCCGACCTCGGCATTGGCGTATTTCGAGGCGATGACTTCACCCTGTTCGGTGATGCGGATCTGGCCGGAGACGGCGCCGTCCGGCTGCGCCAGGATCGCCTGGTAGCTCGGGCCGCCGCCGCGCCCGACCGAGCCGCCGCGCCCGTGGAACAGGCGCAGGCGCACGCCGTGCTGCCTGAACGTCTCGGTCAGTTCGACCTCGGCCTTGTACAACTCCCAGCCGGAGGTGAGGAAACCGCCATCCTTGTTGCTGTCGGAGTAGCCAAGCATCACCTCATGCTCGTCGCCGCGCGAGGCGACCAGTGCGCGGTAGGCGGGCAGCCGGAAGATGCGATCCATGACGCCGGCGCTGTTCTGCAGGTCGCCGATGGTCTCGAACAGCGGGATGATGTTCATGAACAGTTGCGCCCCCAGCTCGCCGGACGCGCTCGCCGGATCGGCATCCGGGCGGCCCGGCAAGCGGCTCGTTCGCGGCTGCGGCCGGCCGGGCCGCAGCAGGCCGGCTTCCTTCAGGAGCAGCGCCACTTCGAGCAGGTCGGAAACGCCGTCGGTCTTCGAGATGATGCAGTTCGGCAGCGCCGCCTCGCCATACCTGCCGCGCAATTCCCGGGCGGCGAAGAAGATCGCCAGTTCGCCGGCGGTTTCCCCGGAATAGGCGACATGCGGCGAGTGCAGCGGGCGCGGGCTGGCGATCTCGGCGAGCAGCAGGCCGATGCGCGCTTCTTCCGGCAGCTTTTCGTAGGCCATGCAGACGCCGGCTCTGGCCAGCAGTTCGCCGACCGTGCGCTCGTGCACGTCGGAGTTCTGGCGCAGGTCGATCGGTGCCAGGTGAAAACCGAAGACTTCGACGGCGCGGATCAGTCGGCGCAGGCGCCCGCCGGCGAGCAGCCCGGCGCCATGCGTTTTCAGCGAATCGGTGAGTACGCCGAGGTCGGTGGCGAGTTCGCCGGCCGTTGCATAAGGTTCGGCCTCGGCAATGGCGTGTCGCGCCGCCTCGTGCTGGTCGAGCGACTTCGCCGTCGCCGCCAGGCGGGCGTAGATACCGGTCAGCGCCCGGCGATAGGGTTCGTCGGTGCGATGCACCGAAGCGTCGGGGGAACGGGCGGCGAGGGCGGCCAGTTCCGGCGAGACGGCGGCGAGCATCTGCGACAGCGGCAGTTCGCCGCCAAGCGCGTGCACTTCGCCGAGATAGAACTCGAAGACCGCCGTCGATTGCAGACGCAGCGCGGCACGCAGGATGTCGGCGGTGACGAAGGGATTGCCGTCGCGGTCGCCACCGATCCACGAGCCGATGCGGAAGAAGGGCGGCAGCGACCAGTCGTCGCGTTCGGGAAAGGCGGCGGCGAGCTGGTCCTCGAACTGCGCATAGAGGCGCGGCAGCTCGGCGAAGAAGGTTTCGTCGTAATAGCTGATGCCGTTCCGGATCTCGTCGACCACCGCCAGCCGGTTCGGCCGCAACATGCGCGTGCGCCACAGCGTCAGCACGGCGCGGCGCAGGGCCAGATCGCTCTCGGCCGTTTCCTCGGGCGTCAGCATCATGCGTTCGCGCGCATCGAGCAGGCGGGCGATTTCGTGCTGGCATTGCAGGATGCTCTTGCGGCTGACCTCGGTCGGATGCGCGGTCAGCACCGGCGAGACAAGGGCGGCATCGAGTGTCCTGCGCACGGCCTCCGGCGCAATGCCGGCCGCCCGGATGCGTTCCAGCGCGTGCGCCAGGCTGCCTTCGCGCGGCTTCGCGCCGGCCAGGTCGTGCGCGCGGCGGCGGCGGATGTGGTGCTGATCCTCGGCGATGTTGGCCAGATGCAGAAAGTACGAAAAGGCGCGGACGACGGCGGTCATCGTCTCGCGCGGCAGGCCGTCGAGGATCGCCCGCAGTTCGTCGCGGCAGGATTCGCGCGCGGCGCCGCTCTCGCGCTCGAAACGCACCGAGGTCTGGCGGATCTTCTCGACGATGGCAAAGGTCTCCTCGCCCTCCTGCTCGCGCACGGTATCGCCCAGAAGGCGCCCGAGCAGGCGGATGTCGTCGCGCAGCGGCAGGTCTTTGTCTTCGTTGAGGTTCATCGTTTGAATTTTCATGGGAAACGCTTTCGACACAGAGAACACGGAGGCACAGAGTGCACAGAGGCTTTCATTAATACTCCGTGCCCTCTGTGTCTCTGTGTGCGCCGTGTTGGAGGAGGTCTCAATTTCAGTATTTCCGCTGTTCAGCGAGCAGTTCTCGCAGGCTCTTCTTCGCTGGCGTCAGCGGCGTCCGTGTCTTCGTCCAGCCGGCCTGACTGGTCGGTGTCAGGAAGCGGAGGCGCGTCGCCAGACGGGCGAACAGCCGGTACAGCGCCGGGCGGCTGTAGAGGAAGGCGAATCCCTTGAAGGCGAGCGAGGCGAGGGCGGTCTTGCCGGCGCCCTGGCCGAAGAGCGGCGCGTGGCCGGGTTTCGCTTCGTGTGTCGCTTCCTCGCGCAGGCGGATCAGTAGGTCGGGAATCGGGATCTTCACCGGGCAGACTTCGCCGCAGGCGCCGCACAGGGTCGAGGCGCCGGGCAGTACGTGCGTCGCGCCCAGCCCCATCATGTGTGGCGAAACGATCTTGCCGATCGGGCCGGGGTAGGTGGTGCCGTAGGCATGGCCACCGATGCGCGTATACACCGGGCAATGGTTCATGCAGGCACCGCAGCGGATGCACTGCAAGGTCTGCCGCAACTGCTCGTCGGCGAAAGCCTGCGTGCGGCCGTTGTCGACCAGCACCAGGTGCATTTCCCTGGGGCCGTCCTTTTCGGCGGGTCTGCCGTTCTTTTCGGCGCTTTTGCGCGGGCCGCTGATGAGGTTGAAATAGGTGCTGATCGCCTGGCCAGTGGCCGAGCGGGTGAGCAGGCCATAGAGCGGCACGACGTGCTCCAGCTTCTCGACCACCTTCTCGATGCCGGTGATGGCGATGTGCACGTCAGGCACGGTCGTGCACATGCGGCCGTTGCCTTCGTTCTCGACCAGGCACAGCGTGCCGGTCTCGGCGACCGCGAAATTCACGCCGGAGAGGCCGATCCCGGCTTCCATGAACTTCTTCCGCAGCACGTCGCGGCCGATCCGGATCAGCGCATCGACGTCATCGGTGTAGGCGACGCCCGGCACCTTCTCGGCGAACAGTTCGGCGATCTGCTGCCTGGTCTTGTGGATCGCCGGCATGATGATGTGCGAGGGTTTCTCGCCGGCCAGCTGGACGATGTACTCGCCCATGTCCGACTCCAGCGCGTCGATGCCAGCCGCGTCCATCGCGTGGTTCAGCTCGACTTCCTCGCTGACCATCGACTTGCCCTTGACCATCAGCTTCGCGTCGTGGCGGCGACAGATGTCGAGGATGATCGCGTTCGCTTCATCGGGCGTCTCGGCCCAGTGCACCTTGACGCCGTTCTTCGTCAGGTTTTCTTCGAGTTGTTCGAGCAGCTGCGGCAGCTTCGAGAGGCTGTAGCGACGGATGTGCTCGGCGAGGCCGCGCTGGCGTTCGAGCAGTTCCGGGTCGGGAAACTGCGCGGCGCGCTTGGCCATCAGGAAATCCATCGCCCCGCGAAAACTTTTCCGCAGGAAAGGATCGGCAACGACGGTGGCAGCACGGCGCTTGAACTCGCTGCCGGGGACGAAGTGCACGTGATGGGTGCTCATGGTTTTTCCCCCGCCAGCAGCAGCACGATCAGTTCCTTCGGCCCGTGCGCCCCGTAGGCCAGCGTCTGCTGGATGTCGGCGGTTTTCGAGGGGCCGGAGACGAGCAGGGCGTTGGTCGGCATCGCTTGCGACCAGCCTTGTTGCGTCATTGCGTCGTAAAGGGTCGGAAAGATCGCGTCGGCGTCGACCAGCGCGATGTGGATCGGCGGCACCAGCGACATCAGGCGCGGCTCCTCGGTGTCGGGCCAGACGATCAGCGTGCCGGTCTCGGCGATGGCGCCGCGCGTGCCGGTGATGGCCGCATCGACGTTCTCGAAGAGTTCCCGCTTCCAGTCGTCGATCGGCCTGTCGTAGGGTTTCAGGCCGGAAATACCGGCCGCCGCCAGCGCCTGGCCGTGCGTCGTCGCCGGTGCGTAGAGCAGGGTGGAGATGCCTTTTCCGGCAATCACTTCCTTCAGTTTTTCGACCCAGGCACCGTGCGGCACGACATGCACCTCGGCGTGCCAGGCGGCGATTTTTTCGGCGAATTCCTGTGCCAGAGCGGCCTTCGGCGTGCGCGGCAGGCAGGCGTAGTGGCCGGCCAGTTCGGCATCCGGCGAGAGCACCCTTGGCGCCGCCGTGCCGATGCCGGCGCGCAGCCGGGCGAGGATGGCTTCGCGGGCATTCGTCGATGCGCTCATCGGCCCGCTCCTCGATCTTCTCCCGCCGCGCTCTCCTGCACCTGCTGCGTCTGCTGCCAGAGGAAGCTCGCCAGATGCTGGCCGCGAAAACCGTCGCCACGCTTTTCCAGCGTGCCGTCGATGTTCATCAGGCAGCCGCCGTCGGCCGAAAGGAAGACTTCCGCTCCGCTTTCCTTGAGCGCATCGGCCTTGTCTCCCGCCATCGCCGCCGAGATGTCGGGCTGACGCACGGCGAAGGTGCCGCCGAATCCGCAGCATTCCGGTTCGTGCGCATGGTTGAGCAATTCGACGTTGTCGAGCTGGCCGAGCAGCGCGCGCGCGTGCAGGTGCGTGCCCATCTCGCGGCGCGCAGAACACGAGGTGTGCAGCGCGACTTTCCTGCTGGCCCCGTTGCCTTTCCAGTTCACTTTCAGCACCTCGACGAAGAATTCGGTCAGTTCGAAAACCCGTTGCGAGAGTGCCTCGGCTTTGGCCTTCAGCGCCGGCTCTTCGGCGAACAGCTTCGGGTAGTGGTGGCGCATCATGCCGGCACAGGAGCCGGAAGGAACGATTACCGGCCAGTCCTTCGGAAAGAGGCCGATCTGCACGCGCGCCACCTGCCGCGCCTCGTCGGCATAGCCGCTGGTGTAGGCGGGCTGGCCGCAGCAGGTCTGATCCTCGGGAAAATGCACGCGGATGCCCTCGCGTTCGAGCAGGCGGATGGCATCGAGTCCGGCCTCCGGACAGAACAGGTCAACGAGGCAGGTGGCAAAGAAATAGACGTCGCCGGGGCGCCCCGGCCTTGAAGAGTCTCGCTCCATCAATCCTCCTGCTTTCTTCTGGTTAATTGGTCAAACCAATATTTCTGAAACCGGAAATTTACGTTACAACAGCGACTTGGTCAATATTTCAGGAAGAAAATAGCCGCTTGCGATTTGACTTTCGGCCGTTTAGAATGAGTGGTCTTACCAGTTGGAGACCTCACTTGCCCATGCCGCCGAACAAGCTTCAGGTGCCGCGCATTTCCGACGCCGTTGCTGCGTCGCTGGAAAAGCGCATCCTGGAAGGCTCGCTGAAGCCCGGCGACCGGCTGCCGCCGGAGCGCGAACTCGCCGCCGAGCTGGGCGTCTCGCGCCCCTCGCTGCGCGAGGCGATCCAGAAGCTCGCTTCCAGGGGCATGGTACAGAGCCGGCAGGGCGGGGGCACCTACGTCACGCATCAGCTCGAAGCGAGCTTCTTCGATCCCTGGCAGGACATGATGAGCACGCACCCGACGCTGCGCGAGGATCTGCTCGAATTCCGCCGCATGCTCGAAGGGCAGGCTGCCGAATGGGCAGCCGAGCGCGCCACCGAGGTCGACCTGGCCCGGCTCGCCCAGACCTTCGCCACGCTCGATGCCGCTTTCGACGCCGGCGACCTGGAAACGCGGGCCGCCGCCGACATCGATTTCCACCAGGCCATCGGCGAAGCCACGCACAACGCACTGATCGGCCACCTGTCGGCGGCGCTGCTGCGGATGATGCAGGACAACATCCGCCTCAACCTCGACGAACTGAAGCGCGTGCCGGCGGCGATCTCGCTGTTGAAAAGCCAGCACGCGGCAATCCACACCGCCATCGCCGAACGCCGCCCGGCCGCCGCCCGCGCCGCCGCCGAAACGCACATCGACTTCGTCCGCGAATCGCTGGCCCAGTCGCTGCGCTCCGCCGCCCGCCGCGAAACGGCAACGCGCCGCTTGAACACATGAAAACACCGAACGCTCTTCCTTTTTCCCAAATCTCCTCCTGAAAGGAATCCGCATGGAAGCCCTCGTCATTCCGTTTGAAAAGCTGCGCATGACCGACGTCGAGCAGGTCGGCGGCAAGAACGCCTCGCTCGGCGAGATGATCAGCCAGCTCGCCGATTCCGGCGTGCGCGTGCCCGGCGGCTTTGCCACCACCGCCCACGCCTACCGCGAGTTCCTGGCGCAGAGCGGGCTGGATGCGAAGATCAACGCGGCGCTCGACGCGCTCGACGTCGATGACGTCAATGCCTTGGTCGCCACCGGCGAGAAAATCCGCAACTGGATCATCGAGACGCCGTTCCCGATGGAGCTGACCGTCGCCATCACCGAGCAGTACCAGCGCCTGGTCGCCGATTCGGAGGCCGACATGTCCTTCGCCGTGCGCTCGTCGGCCACCGCCGAGGACTTGCCGGACGCCTCGTTCGCCGGCCAGCAGGAAACCTTCCTCAACATCCACGGGCTGGACAACATCCTGCACGCGATCAAGGAAGTGTTCGCCTCGCTGTACAACGACCGCGCCATCTCCTACCGCGTGCACAAGGGCTTTGCCCACGCCGACGTCGCCCTCTCGGCCGGCGTGCAGCGCATGGTGCGCTCGGACACCGGCGCCGCCGGCGTCATGTTCACGCTCGACACCGAATCCGGCTTCCGCGACGCCGTCTTCGTCACCGCCAGCTACGGCCTTGGCGAGACGGTGGTGCAGGGTGCCGTGAACCCGGACGAGTTCTACGTGCACAAGCCGATGCTGGCCGCCGGCAAGAAGGCCGTGATCCGCCGCAATCTCGGCTCGAAGATGATCAAGATGGAGTTCGGCGGCGAGAAGGTCGCCGGCAAGTCCACGCGTACCGTCGACGTACCGGAAGCGCAGCGCCACCTGTTCTCGATCAACGATACGGAAGTCGAGGAACTGGCCCGCTACGCGATGATCATCGAGAAGCACTACGGCCGCCCGATGGACATCGAGTGGGGCAAGGACGGCAACGACGGCAAGCTGTACATCCTGCAGGCCCGCCCGGAAACCGTGAAGTCGCAGGAAGGCCACGAGCGCCTGCAGAAGTTCAAGCTGAAGACCTTCTCCAAGGTGCTCGCCTCCGGCCGCGCCATCGGCCAGAAGATCGGTGTCGGCCCGGTGCGTGTCGTGCATGATCCGAAGGAAATGGACAAGGTGCAGCAGGGTGACGTGCTCGTCGCCGACATGACCGACCCGAACTGGGAGCCGGTGATGAAGCGTGCCTCGGCGATCATCACCAACCGCGGCGGCCGTACCTGCCACGCGGCGATCATCGCCCGCGAACTGGGCATCCCGGCCATCGTCGGCTGCGGCGACGCGACCGAAACGCTGGCCGAGGGCGAGATCGTCACCGCCTCCTGTGCGGAAGGCGACACCGGGCACGTCTATCGCGGCCGGCTGGAGTTCGAGGTCACCGAGCGCGAAGTCGGCACCATGCCGCCGATCCCGACCAAGATCATGATGAACGTCGGCAACCCGGAACTGGCCTTCGAGTTCGCGCAACTGCCGAACGCCGGCGTCGGCCTGGCCCGTGTCGAGTTCATCATCAACAACGTGATCGGCATCCACCCGAAGGCCATCCTCGACATCGACCGCCTGCCGGCCTCGAAGCGCGAGGAGATCCTGCGCCGCGCCCGTGGCTATGCCTCGCCGAAGGAGTTCTTCGTCGAGAAGCTGGTCGAGGGCGTCGCCACCATCGCCGCCGCCTTCTACCCGAACCCGGTGATCGTCCGCCTCTCCGACTTCAAATCGAACGAATACCGCAAGCTGCTCGGCGGTGAGCTGTACGAGCCGGAGGAAGAGAACCCGATGCTCGGCTTCCGCGGGGCCTCGCGCTACATCGCGCAGACCTTCCGTGACTGTTTCGAGCTGGAATGCCGCGCCATGAAGAAGGTGCGCGACGAGATGGGCCTGACCAACGTGCAGCTGATGGTGCCCTTCGTGCGCACCGTCGCCGAAGGCAAGGGCGTGGTCGACCTGCTCGCCGAGCATGGCCTGAAGCAGGGCGAAAATGAGCTGAAGCTGATCATGATGTGCGAGATCCCGTCGAACGCGCTCTTGGCCGACGACTTCCTCGACGTCTTCGACGGCTTCTCGATCGGCTCCAACGACCTGACCCAGCTGACGCTGGGCCTTGACCGCGACTCCGGCCTCGTTGCCAACCTGTTCGACGAGCGTGACCCGGCGGTGAAGCAGCTGCTGGCGATGGCGATTTCGGCGGCAAACCGCAAGGGCAAGTACATCGGTATCTGCGGCCAGGGACCTTCGGATCACCCCGATCTGGCCGAGTGGCTGATGGACCAGGGCATCAGCAGCATCTCGCTGAACCCGGATACGGTCGTCGATACCTGGATGCAACTCGGGCAGCACAAGAGGGCCTGATTTTCCCGACCTCCGACAATCGGGGAAATTGACAGAAGCAGCGACAGAAGCAGCAACGGAAAGGCCGGGACGATCCCGGCCTTTTTATCGGCCATCGAAGCCGGATCGCCATTTCCATTCGATGCGGCGATCAATGCGCAGGCGTTTGGGCAAGCCGCCATTCGAACCGGTAAAGCTCGCGTTGCCACGTTCGGAAACAAGCACAAGCCAAACACCGGCCAGGCACGAATCAGATGCAAACCAATGCGGGAGAGGAGCCGAACGTAAGTGAAGAAACCTGGCTGGCGCCCCGGGTGGTTCGCCATAACGTGCGCATAATTCGTATTATGTTAAATGAACGCCATGGGCAGACACGGATGTCCTTCGCCTTGCTCTTGGTGATGAGAGGCAGACGGTTTGAAATTTACGGACAAAAAACCTGAATATTCAAAACAGTGCCGAATTGAGAAGAATTGGGCGGCGCCGGATTCGAACCGGATCATGCAGTCGGCGAGCCGAATACAACCATTCCCATTGGAAACAACCGCCCTAGGGACGCGCTGAAGTAATGGACATTCGGATGAAATTTGCATTGGCTTCCGAATTTCTGGGAAGCCTTTCGACTGCGGGGCTGGAATTTGGCTTCTCCGTCGCCGTTTTTCCGGTGATTCTCCGT
>JAVFAT010000042.1:0-11023 GCA_034002385.1 Azospira sp.
ACTCCCTTGCGAGGTGCCGAGCAACGCAGGGCAGTCGGGGGAAGTCGGCTGGCGTTGTCTGAGGCCCGAGGGGCCGAGTTTAGCCAGCCGCCCGACTGTCCGAGTAGCGCAGGGAAGCCCCGCAGGGGCCACCGACCAGGGGCGCCTTTTCTTTGGCTACTTTCTTTTGGCGAAGCAAAAGAAAGTACGCCCGCGCGTCAGGCGCGGAACACAGCGGTGAAAAAAGCGCTTGCGCCAAGAAAGGCGCGAAACAAAGCGGGGAAAAACGCCAGCGCCAGGAAGGGCGAAGAACAAAGCGGGAAAAGCGGGAAAAGCGCCCCCCCAGGAAGGGCGCCAAACAGAGCGATGGGAAGAGCGAATCGCCCGGCAAGGGCAAAGCGGGCGAGCAGGGAGAAGGGCAGCAAGCGCCGTGCCCGGGGCGGATCACCTCAGCCGAATCCACCCCCCATTACCCGGACAAAGCCCGCAGCAACTTCTCGTGAATACCGCCGAACCCCCCGTTGCTCATCACCAGCACGTGATCGCCGGGCCGCGCCGCAGCGGCAATGCTGGACACCAACTGCTCCAGATCGCCAATAGTGCAGGCCTTCTCCCCCATCGGCGCCAGCGCCGCGGCGGCGTCCCAGCCGAGGTTGGCGCCGTAGCAGAAGACCGCGTCGGCTTCGGCCAGGCTCTCCGGCAGCTGCGACTTCATCACACCCAGCTTCATCGTGTTCGAGCGCGGTTCGAGCACGGCCAGAATGCGCGCACTGCCGACCTTGCGGCGCAGGCCGGCGACGGTAGTCGCGATCGCCGTTGGATGGTGCGCGAAATCGTCGTAGACGGTGACGCCGTTGGCGACGCCGCGCACTTCCATGCGCCGGCGGACGTTGGCGAAGCGCGACAGCGCCTCCAGCCCCTTGTCCAGCGGTACTCCGACGTGGCGCGCGGCGAGCAGCGCGGCGACCGCGTTGGCGCGGTTGTGCGCGCCGGTAAGCGCCCACTGCGTTTCGCCGATGCAGGTGGCGCCGTCGAACAGCGCCAGCCGGCCGTCGGCGTCGTTGCCTTCGGCGTGCCAGGCGTCGGCGGCGTTGAAGCGCTCGACCGGCGTCCAGCAACCGCGCGCCAGCACGCGGTCGAGGCTGGCTTCGGCGGCATTGGCGACGATCAGCCCGGAGCGCGGCAGGATGCGCACCAGGTGGTGAAACTGCGTTTCGATCGCCGCCAGATCGGCGAAGATGTCCGCATGATCGAACTCCAGGTTGTTCAGTACGGCGGTTCGCGGCCGGTAATGGACGAACTTCGAGCGCTTGTCGCAGAAGGCGGTGTCGTACTCGTCGGCCTCGATGACGAAGAAGGGCGTGCCGCCGAGCCGTGCCGAGACGCCGAAGTTCATCGGCACGCCGCCGATCAGGAAGCCCGGCGCCATGCCGGCATCCTCCAGGATCCAGGCCAGCATCGAACTGGTCGTTGTCTTCCCGTGCGTGCCGGCGACGGCGAGTACCCACTTGTCGCGCAGTACATGTTCGGCCAGCCACTGCGGGCCGGAGACGTAGGGCAGGCCGCGGTCGAGGATTTCCTCCAGCAGCGGATTGCCGCGCGAGATGGCGTTGCCGACGACGAACAGGTCGGGCGCGAGATCGAGTTGATCGAGTTGCGCCGGGTCGTAGCCCTCGATCAGCCCGATGCCGGCGCTTTCGAGCTGCGTGCTCATCGGCGGATAGACGCCGGCGTCGCAGCCGGTGACGCGATGGCCGGCCGCCCGCGCCAGTTGCGCGATGCCGCCCATGAAGGTGCCGCAGATGCCGAGGATGTGGATGTGCATGTCGTCGCTCTCGATCCAGCGATTAGAATGGAGCGCATTGTATCGACAGCGCCTGCCCGCCGCATCTGGCCGAACCGCTCGCATCTGCGCGTGGCGCCCGCATTTGTCGGGCCGGTTACGGCCATCACGACCGCCGAACCCGCCACCATCGCCATCCACTCTCGTTCCTGCCCCATGCCCCGTCCCGCCGACCGTACCCGAGCCGCCCTCTGCGATGCTGCCGCCCGCCTGATCGCCGAGGACGGGATGACCGACTATGCGCAGGCCAAACGAAAGGCGTTGCGCCAGCTCAACCTGCCGGAAGGCACGCCGCTACCGACAGACGAAGCGCTGAGCGAAGCGGTGCGCGTCTGGCAGACGGTATTCCAGGACGACGAACAGCGAGAAAGGATCAATCATCTTCGGCGAAAAGCCGTTGAACTGATGGGTATCGTGCAGGATTTCCGCCCTTATCTCACCGGCCCGGTGCTCGACGGAACGGCCGGCCGCTTTGCCGAGATCGACCTGCAACTTTTCGCCGACAGCGCCAAGGAGGTGGAGATTTTCCTGCTCAATCGCGGCATTCCCTACACCCACGAGATGCCGAAAAACGAGCGCGCCGAGACGGTGCTGGTCGTCGAATCGGACGATGTCGTGGCCAATCTCGTCATCTATTCGCCGCTCGATGAGCGCATCGCACCGAAGCGCCGCAACGGCCAGGCGCGGGAGCGGGCGCGTATCGATGCGGTGCGCGGCCTGCTGGATCAAGGGCGATAAGCCCCATCTACGCCGAGACGAGGGGAAATCCGGCGGTTGCCGGCGCGGCCTTTATTGTTGCGGCTATTTTCTGCGAAAAAGCGCTCATCCTTCAGTTAAAAGCCGGTGGCGTGCCACAAAATGGCCGCTTTTCCGGTGCCGTCGAGCGAGGTTCGAAACACGGCTCGGCTGGCCGTTACGGGGAAAATCGTAACTGGACAGATTGGAGGGATTTGCGGCAAACTTGCCGACATGAAGAAGCGAAAACCGGCTTCGGACGACGGCAACGAAGCGGGCGCGGAGACATCGCAGCCCCGTCTGCTGGTCATCCACGGCCCGAACCTGAACCTGCTTGGCACGCGCGAACCGCAGCACTACGGTGCGACAACGCTGGCCGACATCAACCGCGCGCTGGCCTGCCGGGCCGGGAGCGCGGGCGTGGAACTGGAAACCTTCCAGAGCAACCACGAAGGCGCGCTGATCGAGCGTATCCACGCCGCCCATGCACAGGGCGTCCGTTTCATCATCATCAACCCGGCGGCCTACACCCACACCAGCGTTGCGCTTCGTGACGCGATCGCCGCCGTTGCCATCCCGTTCGTCGAAGTTCATTTGTCGAACGTGCATGCGCGCGAGCCGTTCCGCCAGCATTCGTATTTCTCGGATCTGGCCCTCGGCGTCATTTCGGGACTGGGCAGCGAGGGCTATCTGCTCGCGCTGGAATACCTGCTGAACCGACTCAACAAGGATCAGGACTGACGTGCTCCGCCGCCGGGCCGCCCGCAGGAATCCGGGCGTGTTCCGATGGGCCGCGAGGCGACCGTCAGTGCCGGCCGTGACCGTATTTTCGTAGGAGAAAATTTCGATGGATCTGAGAAAACTCAAGAAGCTGATCGACCTCGTCCAGGAGTCGGGCATTTCCGAACTGGAAGTGACCGAGGGCGAGGAAAAGGTGCGCATCGCCAAGCATTACGCCGGCGGTGGCGTCGTACCGCAGACTTACATGCTGCCGACGGCCGCGCCGATGCCGGCGGCGACTGCGGCGACCGCATCCCCGGATGATCTCGACGACGAGCCGGAAGGCCATGCCGTCAAGTCGCCCATGGTCGGTACCTTCTATCGTGCCTCCAGCCCCGGTGCCGATCCCTTCGTCGAAGTCGGCCAGACCGTGAAGGAAGGCGAAACGCTGTGCATCATCGAGGCGATGAAGCTCCTGAACGAGATCGAGGCCGATGCCTCCGGCACGATCAAGGCCATCCTGGTCGAGAACGGCCAGCCGGTCGAATTCGGCGAGCCGCTGTTCATCATCGGGTAAGCGTCCCATGTTCGAAAAAGTCCTCATCGCAAACCGCGGTGACCAGCCGCCTGCCGGCGGCGCAGCGGCGCAGCCAAACCGCACGGCGACCGCAGGTCGCAAGGGCGATTTCACCGCGGAGTCCCCCCATGTTTGAAAAAGTCCTGATCGCAAACCGCGGTGAAATCGCCCTGCGCATCCAGCGCGCCTGCCGCGAGCTGGGCATCAGGACGGTCGTGGTGCATTCGGAAGCCGACCGCGAGGCGAAATACGTCAGGCTCGCCGACGAATCGGTGTGCATCGGCCCGGCCGCATCGAGCCAGAGCTACCTGAACGTGCCGGCGATCATCTCGGCGGCGGAAGTCACCGACGCCGAGGCGATCCATCCCGGCTACGGCTTCCTTTCGGAGAACGCCGACTTTGCCGAGCGTGTCGAGAAATCCGGCTTCGTCTTCATCGGCCCGCGCCCGGAAACGATCCGCCTGATGGGCGACAAGGTTTCCGCCAAGGACGCGATGAAGGCCGCCGGCGTGCCTTGCGTGCCCGGATCGGACGGCGCGCTGCCCGACGACCCGAAGGAAATCCTGCGCATCGCCAAGGTCGTCGGCTACCCGGTGATCATCAAGGCGGCGGGCGGCGGCGGCGGCCGCGGGATGCGCGTCGTGCATACCGAGGCGGCGCTGATCAACGCGGTGAATATGACCCGCCAGGAAGCGCAGACCGCCTTCGGCAACCCGATGGTGTACATGGAGAAATTCCTGGAGAACCCGCGCCACGTGGAAATCCAGGTGCTCGCCGACAGCCACCGCAACGCCGTCTACCTCGGCGAGCGCGACTGCTCGATGCAGCGCCGGCACCAGAAGGTGATCGAGGAAGCGCCAGCACCGGGCATCGCGCCGCGCCACATCACGCGCATCGGCGAGCGCTGCGCCGACGCCTGCCGTCGCATCAACTACCGCGGTGCCGGCACCTTCGAGTTCCTCTACGAGAACGGCGAGTTCTACTTCATCGAGATGAACACCCGCGTCCAGGTCGAGCACCCGGTCACCGAGGCGATCACCGGCATCGACATCGTGCAGGAGCAGATCCGCATCGCCGCCGGCGAGAAGCTGCGCTTCCGTCAGAAGGACGTCGCGTTCAAGGGCCATGCGATCGAATGCCGCATCAACGCCGAAGATCCCTTCACGTTCGTGCCTTCTCCCGGCAAGATCTCGTTCTGGCACCCGCCCGGCGGCCCCGGCATCCGCGTCGACTCGCACGTCTATGACGGCTACACCGTGCCGCCGCACTACGATTCGATGATCGGCAAGCTGATCGCCTACGGCGACACCCGCGAACAGGCCATTCGCCGTATGCGTATCGCGCTCTCCGAGATGAGCGTCGATGGCATCAAGACCAACATCGCGCTGCACCAGGAACTGATGATGGACGCCAACTTCGTCACCGGCGGCACCAGCATCCATTACCTGGAACACAAGCTCGCCGCCCGGGGCGAGGTCAAGAAGTAGGCGCTCGCCATGCGTGTCGCGACCCTCTTCTCCGGCGCATGTCGGTCGATGCCCGGCGCGGCGCCGGCCGGAGCGGCGGGCAAGGGGAGGATGAAGCCGTGAGCTGGCTGTCGGTGACGCTGGAAACCGATTGCGCGCACGCCGAGGCGCTGGCCGACGCGCTGATGGAAGGTGGTGCCCTGTCGGCGACGATCGAGGATGCCGCCGCCGGCACCGCCGAAGAAAAGCCGCAGTTCGGCGAACCCGGCTCGATCACCACGCCCGGCTGGGATCGTTCGCGCATCGCCGCGCTGTTCGACCCGTCCGCCGACGTCGCCGCCTGCGTCGCCGCAGCGGCGCGCGAAGCCGGCCTGCCGGCGGCGCCGGCTTACACCACGGAAGAGGTCGCCGAGCAGAACTGGGTGCAACTCACGCAATCGCAGTTCGAACCGATCCGCATTTCCGACCGGCTGTGGATCGTCCCCTCCTGGCACGAGGCGCCGACCCCGGATGCCATCAACCTGATCCTCGATCCCGGCATGGCCTTCGGCACCGGCTCGCACCCGACCACCCGGCTCTGCCTGGAATGGCTGGAACGCACCGTCGAGCCCGGCCGGTCGCTGCTCGACTACGGCTGCGGTTCCGGCATCCTCGCCATCGCCGGCGCCAGGCTGGGCGCGTCCCCGGTCACCGGCGTCGACATCGACCCGCAGGCGGTCGTCGCCGCCGAGGCCAATGCCGATCGTAACGAGGTGAGCGCCCGCTTCCTCGATTCCGCTGCGCCGCTGGCCGGTCAGTTCGATCTCGTCGTCGCCAATATCCTCGCCAATCCGCTCAAGGCACTGGCGCCGGCGATCTGCGGCCATGTTCGCCCGGGCGGGCGGCTGGCGCTCTCCGGCATCCTCGCCGAGCAGGCCGAGGAACTGATTGCCCTCTACGCGGCGTGGATTCCGCTTGTCGTCGCCGATACCCGCGAGGGCTGGGTCTGCCTCGCCGGCACGAAACCCGGAGCGGGCGCGTGCTGACCTGCTGTCCGGCCTGCGGCACGACTTTCCGCGTCAAGCCGGAGCAGTTGCAGGTTCGTGCCGGCAAGGTACGCTGCGGCAAGTGCCGGCACATATTCAACGCCCTCGACTCGTTGTCCGACGAGGCGCCGGCCGCCGCCGCCGGGGCTTCCGCCGCCTCCGCCGCCTCGCCCGCCATCCAGCCCGTCGCTCCGTCCGCTGCCCCGCCTGCTGCTTTCGGGCCGGTGATGGCGCTGGAGTCGCCCGCACGGGCTGCCGATGTGCCCGGTGATGCCGAGGATGCCCCTGGAGAACGCCTTGCCGTCGACATCGCCGCACTGCCCGACGCCCGCGAAGCGCCGCCGGCCTTTCCGTCGGGCGCGGAACCGACGCTCGGTGCCCTCGACGATCCGCGCTTCGCCGAAATGCTGCCGCTTGTCGACGAAATGCCGGTGCTGGCAGAAGAGGCCGTCAACATTCCCGATGCCGGCGCCCTCGATGTTGCCGACGATCTCGCGGCAAAAGCTGTTGATGGCGACATGAAGCCGGATTTTTCAGGTGAAATCGCCGACATTCTGCTGATGCCGGCGCTGCCCGAAGCGGCCGCTCCGGGAGAGGCGCCAGGCCCTGAAACGCCTCCGGATGCAGAAGCGCCCCCGCCGCTTTCCACGGAAGCCATCCGTGACAGCGCGCTTGCCGCCGGCCTCGTCGCCGCGCGCGAATCGACGCAGGTACCGGGCTACAACAAGTGGGCGGAAGGCCCCTTCACTGGCGAGCCGGTCATCGCCGACGACATGTCCCGGCCGCAGTGGCCCTTCGCGCTCGCCGCGCTACTGCTTGCCGTGTTTCTTGCCGGGCAGGCCGTGCATCACTTCCGCAGCGAACTCGCCGTTCGCGTTCCCGGCCTGCGCCCGGCGCTCACCGCCTTCTGCGCCGCGCTCGGCTGCGACATTCCGCTGCCGCGCCACGGCGAGGCGATCGGCATCGACGCCTCCGACCTCCAGGTCGATGCCGGGCACGGCGGCCTGCTCATGCTGAGCACGACGCTGAAGAACCGCGCCCCCTATCCCCAGGCCTGGCCCCTTCTGGAAATCACGTTGACCGACGTGCGCGACGAAGTCGTGCTGCGCCGCGTGCTGGCGCCCGCCGATTACCTGCCGGCGAAATCCGGTGCAGCGGCCTTCGCTGCCCACGGCGAGGTCGCCCTCCGCCTCTGGCTGGACACCGGCGACATCGTCGCCAGCGGCTACCGCCTCTACGTCTTCTACCCCTGACATCCTTTCACGAAACGACGAAAGCAACGACATGAAAACGCTGATCTGCGGCTCGATGGCCTTCGACAACATCATGGTCTTCAAGGATCGCTTCAGGAACCACATCCTGCCCGATCAGATCCACATCCTGAACGTTGCCTTCCTGGTTCCCGAACTTCGCCGCGAATACGGTGGTTGCGCCGGCAACATCGCCTACAACCTGATGCTGCTCGACGGCGATCCGTACATCATGGCCACCGTCGGCGACGATGCCGATCCCTACCTGGCGCGCCTCGACCGGCTCAGCCTGCCGCGCGATCACGTGCGCCGCGTGCCCGGCAGCTTCACTGCGCAGGCCTTCATCACCACCGACCTCGACGACAACCAGATCACCGCCTTTCACCCCGGCGCGATGGGCTTTTCGCACCTCAACAAGGTCGAACAGGCCGCCGGCGCCGTGCTCGGCATCGTCGCCCCGGACGGCCGCGAGGGCATGTTGCAGCACGCGCGCGACTTCGCCGCCGCTGGCGTACCCTTCATCTTCGACCCTGGCCAGGGTCTGCCGATGTTCTCCGGCGAGGACATCGACGCCTTCCTGTCGCTGGCCGACTACGCCTGCTTCAACGATTACGAGGCGCAGCTCGCCTGCGAGCGCACCGGCTACACGCTGGAAACGATGGCGGCGAAGGTGAAGGCGCTGATCGTCACGCGCGGCGGCGAAGGTTCGTGGATTTTCGCCGACGGCGAACGCCACGCGATTCCCTGTGTCAAAGCCGATGCCATCGTCGATCCGACCGGCTGCGGTGATGCCTACCGCGCCGGCCTGCTTTACGGCATTGCGCGCGGCTGGAACTGGCTCGATACCGGCCGTCTGGCTGCCGTCATGGGGGCGATCAAGATCGCCCATCGCGGTGGACAGAACCATGCGCCGAGCCGCGAGGAGATCGCCCGGCGCTTCGCCGAGGCTTTCGGCGCCCGCCCCTGGTAGCGGGAATACCAGGGAATGTCACGGAGAGAAGACCCATGAACCGCACAGCGCTTGCCTTCACGCTCATCCTCGTTGCCGGTGTCAGCGCCGGCTGCGCCGCCGGCAAATCGAGCGGCGCCTACACGCGCGAGCAGGCGCGGCAGGAGATGACGGTGCGCACCGGCGTCGTCGAAGGCGTGCGCGAGGTGCAGATCGAAGGCACCAAGTCCGGCATCGGCACCGGCGCCGGCGCTGTCGTTGGCGGCATCGGCGGCAGCAATGTCGGCGGCGGCAAGGGGCAGGTCGTCGGCGCGGTGGTCGGTGCGGTGGTCGGCGGGCTGGCCGGCGCGGCGATCGAGGAGGGTACGACGCGCAAGACCGGCGTCGAGATCACCGTCCGCCTCGACAGCGGCCAGGTCACGGCCATCGTCCAGGAAACCGCCGAAGGCGAAAGCTTCGCCGTCGGTGATCGCGTTCGTCTGCTTTCCGGCGCCGGCGGCACGCGCGTCACGCGCTGACCGCCGCCGCTGAAACCTGTCGGTAACGCAGCCGACAAGGACGTGTAACCGAAGCTCGCCAGAATCGTTCTCCATGACAAAACGGAGAACGACGAAATGAGCATCCACCCGCACGCCCGGCCCCAACGCGAAGCCGCCCGCCCGGCGCGGCACGAACTGAAAGTCGCGCTCGCCCGCGGCGCGCACGAGGTCGAAGAGGCGCAGCGCCTGCGCCATCGCATCTTCGCCGGCGAACTCGGCGCCCGCCTGCCGACGCGCACGCCCGGCATCGACCGCGACATCTACGATCCGTACTGCGATCACCTGATCGTCCGCGACGAACGGACGGCGGAGGTCGTCGGCACCTATCGCATCCTGTCGCCGCAGAACGCCCGGCGCGTTGGCGGCTACTACTCGGAAAACGAATTCGACCTGACCCGCCTGCAGCACCTGCGCCCGCGCCTGGTCGAAATCGGCCGCTCCTGTGTGCATCCCGATTACCGCAGCGGTGCCACCATCGCCCTGCTGTGGGCCGGCCTGGCGCGCTACATGCAGGATGGCGGTCACGATTTCCTGATCGGCTGCGCCAGCGTCAGCATGGCCGACGGCGGGCATGCTGCGGCCAGCCTGTACAATCGTCTCGGCGAGCACATGAGTCCGCTCGAATACCGCGTTTTTCCGCGCTGCCCGCTGCCGCTGGCGGCGCTCGACGGCAGGCTGCCGGAGGCGCAGCGGCCGCCGGTGCCGCCGCTGATCAAGGGATATCTGCGTGCCGGCGCCTGGATCTGCGGTGCGCCAGCCTGGGATCCGGACTTCAACACCGCCGACCTGCCGGTGCTGCTGCCGATGAGCCGCCTCGACGCACGCTACGCCCGGCACTTCATGGGGAACCGAGACTGAAGACACTGCCTCCGACACCGCGACCGCTGCGCCTTCTCCGCGCCGCGTGTCTTGCCGTGCATCTGGCGCACGGCATGGCTACCGTCGCCTTCGTCTATCCGCTGATCGGCGACGCGCGCCGGCGGACGCTCAAGCAGGGCTGGTCGCGGCAACTGCTCGCCATTCTCGGTATCCGGCTCGATGCGACGCTCGGCGAGATCGCGCCGGGCAGCCTGATCGTCGCCAACCACATTTCCTGGATCGACATCTTCGTCATCAACGCGGCGCGGCCATCGGCCTTTGTCGCCAAGGCGGAAGTGCGGCGGTGGCCGCTGCTCGGCTGGCTGGCGGCACGCACCGATACCGTGTTCCTGCGCCGGGGCAGTCGCGGCCACGCGAAGATCGTCAATGCCGAGATCGATGCGCTGCTCGAAGCCGGCAGGGATGTGGCGATCTTCCCGGAGGGGACGACCACCGACGGCACGCACCTGCTCGGCTTTCACGGTGCCCTGCTGCAACCGGCGGTGGAAACCGGCCGGCCGATCCAGCCGCTGGCGCTTGCCTATGAAACGCCGGACGGCCGGCGGACGCTGGCGCCGGCCTACGTCGGCGACACCAGCCTCGGCCAGTGCCTTTCCGCGATTCTCGCCGAGAGAAGGATCGTCGCCCGCCTGCGCGCCGCGCCGCCGCTTACGCCGGCGGGCCGCGAGCGGCGCCAGCTGGCGTGCGCCGCTCATGCCGCCATCGCTCTTAGCCTCGGGCTTCCTCCGGCGAGCAGTCGACCTGGAACACCTGCCGATCCCCCAGCCGTACCGCCGTCAGTTGACGGCCCCACAGGCAGCCCGTGTCCAGCGCCAGCAGATTGGCTTCCATGCGCAGGCCAAGCGCCGACCAGTGGCCGGTGACCAGCACGTGGTCGATGCTTCGCCGTCCGGGGGCGGCGAACCACGGCAGATAGCCCGGCGGTGCCGTGGCGGCTTCGCCCTTGGTTCAGAATTCCATGACGCCTTCCGGCGAGCAGAAGCGCATTCGTGTCATCGCATTGACGATGACGCGCATCCGTTCCCAGCCGGCGAGGTCGTCGCGCCAGGCCGCCGGTTCGC
>JAVFAT010000043.1:0-10935 GCA_034002385.1 Azospira sp.
GCCGCCGAGCAGATCGCTGCCTTCGCCGCCGGCATCGGTGCCCGTCTGCTGGTCGTCGGCCATCGCGGCGAGAATACGCTCAATGAATTCGTACTCGGCTGTACGGCGCTGAAGCTGGTCTACAACGCCGAAGTGCCGGTGCTGCTGGTGCGCACGCCGGCCACCGCCGACTACGCGCGGGTGCTGGTCGCCATCGACCGTTCCGATTGCTCGCAGCGGCTGGCGGAAGCCGTGCCGGCGCTGTTCCCGACGGCCGGCTGCACGCTCTTTTCCGCCTACGCCGTGCCTTTCGAAAGCCGCCTGCGCCTTTCCGGTGCCAGCGATGCGGAGATCGACGCGCTGCGTCTTGCCGAGCGCGAGCGCGTGGAAACGGAAATGGCCGACTTCGCCGCCAGGCTCGACGAAGCGGGCGCCGGCCATTACGAATACCGGCTGGCACGGGGCTTCGCGGCGACGGAGATCCTTGAGGAAACGGTGGAGATGCGCGCCGATCTCGTCGCCGTCGGCCGGCATGGCGGCGGCCGCAGTGAGGAGCGCCTGCTCGGCAGCGTGACGCAGAACGTGCTCTACAACGCGCGCTGCGACATGCTGCTGATGCCGTGAATGCAGGCGGTGGCGCTCATGCCGGTCGGTTGCGAGAGCGCTTTCCGGCGGCGGCGCGCACGAATGGCCGGTCGCCTTCGGTACCGGCGTCGCCGTCCGCGCATGTGTTCCGGCCGGCCTCAACGGGCCGATCCGGTTGGCCGGCGCGCTGATGTGCGAGATACGCGTCGGCGACTGTGGTCGTCCGCCGCCCGTCGTGTTCTTCGGAATGCTTTCCTAGCCGCGGCCCGCCGCGCGGATGGCGGCGATGAGCCGGCTCACGGCCCAGGTCTTTAGCGCAACGCCGGCGATCAGCATACCGGCGGCCGCCGAGGAGCCGATGTCGGTCGGCAGTGCCTCCGGCGCGGCAAGGCCGATGATGCCGACGGCGATGAACACCGAGGCGGCGAACGAGAGGGCGAGGAACATCGGCGGCAGCCTCGGGCCGCGTCGCAGCGGCCGGTTCCCGGCCTGCCGCGCCGATCGTCCGGTGCCTTCCCCGGTGTCTCCCGCAGTGTCTGCTTTTCCGTGCTGCATGGCCTGCTTCCATCCGTGCGTTTTCAACCGGGGCGCATTGTAGCGGCTTTGCCGGCGAAAGACGGATCGTCGGCGCTGCGGCATAATCGGCCCCCTCCTTGTGAAGTCCTTGCAATGCCCCAGGAATCCCTCTCCCCGACCTCGCCACTGCCTGCGCCCGGCTATCCGGGCTTCGCCGAAATCAGCCGCGGCTTCGCCCCCGGCTGGTTTGCTGCCGTCATGGGTAGCGGCGCGCTGGCGCTGGTCACGCATTCACTGTCTGCCCGCTGGCCCTGGCTGGCGCCGCTGGCCGTGGCGCTGCACTGGTTCAATCTCGTTCTCTTCGGCCTGCTCGCCGTGCCCTGGCTGAACCGCTGGCTGCGCTTTCCCGATGCGGCGCTGGCGACGCTGCGGCATCCGGTGCAGGCCAGCTTCTACCCGACCTTCGCCATCGCCATGCTGATCCTCGCCGCGCAGTGGCTGGCAATCTGCGGCCGTGCCGGGCCGGCGCTGGTCTTCTGGTGGGGCGGCGTGGCGCTGGTCTTCCTGTTCAGCTTCGCCGTGCTCTTCCAGATGTTCCGCGGCACGCACGTCGGCCTCGAACACGTGACGCCGGCCAAGTTCATTCCGGCCGTCGGCCTCGTCGTCGTTCCGCTGGCCGGCGGGCCGCTGCTCGACCACCAGAGCGGCGCCGCGCGCGATCTGGCGCTGCTGTTGAACGTGCTCGGCCTCGGTGCCGGCGTCATGATGTATCTCGGACTGCTCGGCCTGACGCTGCACCGCAAGCTGCTGGCGACGCCGGCGGCCGGCGTGCTGACGCCGACGGCGTGGATCCACCTGGCGCCGCTCGGCGTCATCCCGGCCAGCCTGCTGAACCTGCTCGACCGGCTGCCCTTCGCCGTGCCGCAGGCGCCTTTCCTGTTCCTCTCGCTGCTGCTGTGGGGCTTCGGCGTCTGGTGGCTGCTCATGGCCAGCCTGCTGACGCTCTCCGCGCGCCGTGCCGGGCAACTGCCGTTCGCGCTTTCCTGGTGGGGCTTCACCTTTCCGCTCGGCGCCTTTGCCGCCACTTCGCTGCGTCTCGGGTCGGCGAGCGGCATCGTCGGCATCGACGCGGTCGGCGTCGCCTGCTGGCTGCTCCTTCTCGGCCTCTGGTCGCTGACGCTGTGGCACACCGTGCGCGGTGTCGCTTCCGGCGCCGTTTTCCGTCCGCATCCATAGGGGAGGCGACATGCGCGTGGTCGTGCAGCGGGTCGGTGAGGCGCAGGTGACGGTGGCCGGCGAGGTCGTCGGCCGCATCGGCCGGGGGCTGCTGGTTTTTGCCGGCTTCACGGAGAACGAGAGCGAGGCCGGACTCGACTGGATGGCGAAGAAGGTCGTCGGCCTGCGCATCTTTCCGGACGAGGCCGGCGTGATGAACCGCGACGTGCGCGAGGCCGGCGGCCGCATCCTCGCCGTCTCGCAGTTCACGCTCCACGCATCGACGAAGAAGGGCAACCGGCCGTCGTGGAGCCGTGCCGCGCGCGGTGAAATCTTCGGGCCGATGTTCGACCGCTTCGTCGGCAAGCTCGCCACGGCGCTCGGTCAACCGGTGCCGACTGGCGTCTTCGGCGCCGACATGCAGGTGCAGCTGGTCAACGACGGCCCGGTTACGCTGTGCATCGACTCGGACGCCCCCGAATGAGCGGCGCGGCGCCCCATCGTGGGGCCACGGGCGCGGCGGCTTCCGGCCATGCCACCGACCGCACCGACCGCACCGACCCCTGGCACACCCTTTCCGCGGAGGCGGTCGCCGCGCGGCTCGGCTCGCATCCGGTCGACGGTCTGAGCGACGACGAGGCCGCCGCGCGCCTTGCCCATCACGGCGAGAACCGCTTGCCGGTGCCGCCGCGCCGGAGCGCTTTCCTGCGTTTCGCGGCGCAGTTCGCGCAGCCGCTGGTGCTGGTGCTGATCCTCGCCGGTGCGGTGACGGCGCTGCTCGGGGAATACGTCGACGCCCTCGTCATCCTCGGCGTGGTGCTGGTCAATGCGGCGATCGGCTTTGTCCAGGAAGGCAAGGCGGAAGCGGCGCTGGCGGCGCTCGCCCGGGCACTGGCGGCGGAGGCGGTGGTCGTGCGCGCCGGGCGGCGGCAGCGCCTGGGGGCGCATTCGCTGGTGCCCGGCGATCTCGTGCTGCTCGCCGCCGGCGACCGCGTGCCGGCCGATCTCCGGCTCGTCGAGGCGCGCGGCGTGCAGGCGATGGAAGCTTCGCTCACCGGCGAATCGACGGCCGTCGGCAAGCTGCCGGCGGCACTGCCCGCCGGCCTGCCGCTCGCCGAGCGCAGCAACATGGCCTACGCTGGCACGATGATCGTCAGCGGCCAGGGTGCCGGGCTGGTCGCCGCCACCGGCGCTGCCACCGAAACCGGCCGCGTCTCGCGCCTGATCGCCGAAGCGCCGGAGTTGCAAACGCCGCTGACGAAGAAGATGGCGGCCTTCTCGAATACCCTGCTCGTCGTCATCGGCGGCCTCGCGCTGCTGACCTTCGGTGTCGGCCTCTTGCGCGGCGAGGCGGCCTTCGACATGTTCATGGCGGCGGTGGCCCTCTCCGTCGGCGCCATTCCCGAAGGTTTGCCGGCGGCGGTGACGATCACGCTGGCCATCGGCGTCTCGCGCATGGCGAAGCGGCGCGCGATCATCCGCCGGCTGCCGGCGGTCGAGGCGCTCGGTGGCACGACGGTGATCTGCTCGGACAAGACCGGGACGCTCACCGAGAACCAGATGACGGTGTGCGAGATCTGGGTCGGCGGCGAACCTTACGAGGTCAGTGGTGCCGGTTACGCGCCGGAAGGGCGCATAGCCAGCGCCGCCGATGCTTCCGGCGGCCCGCCGGTGGCCGGCGCGCTGCGCGAACTGTTGATCGCCGGCGCCCTGTGCAACGACGCCGGCCTGTTCAGGAAGGCGGGCCGCTGGGAGATCGCCGGCGATCCGACCGAAGGCGCGCTGCTGGTGCTGGCGAGGAAGGGCGGGCTGGACGAGACGGCGCTGCGCGCGGCCCGGCCGCGCCTCGACGTGCTGCCCTTCGATTCGACGCGGCAATACATGGCCACCCGGCACGGCATCGAGCAGGGGCCGGAGCAAGGATCGGCGCAGGGAGCGGAGCAAGTCTCGGCGTGCGGTCCCGATGACGGGCCTTGCCCGGGCCGGCGGGAACAGGCGGAGCCGACCGGAACCGGGGCCGCTTCTGCCTCGCGGCAGGAAAGCGCCTGTCCCGGGGTGGGCGCGCCCAACGCTGCGTCCTGCGTCTACCTCAAGGGCGCCGTCGAGCGCCTGCTGCCGCGCTGCGTCGACATGCTCGCCGCCGACGGCGCCTTGGCCGCGCTCGACGTCGCCGCCATCGAACGCCACGCGCAGGCGATGGCCGGGCGTGGTCTGCGCGTGCTGGCACTGGCGTGCGCCTGCGACGCGGCCGATGGCGCACTTGCCGATGGCGTCGATCAGCTGCCGCTCAGCTTCATCGGCCTGGTGGCGATGATCGATCCGCCGCGTCCGCGCGCCGTCGAGGCGGTGCGCGCCTGCCACGGCGCCGGCATCCGCGTGAAGATGATCACCGGCGACCATGCGCTGACGGCGCTGGCCATCGCCCGCCGCATCGGCATCGAAATTGGCTCCGGCTCCGGCGGCGAAAGCGGCGTCCTCACCGGCAGCGAACTGGCGGCGATGGACGACGCGGCGCTGGCGCGGGCGGCGGTCGATTGCAACGTCTTCGCGCGCGTCGAGCCGGAGCAGAAGCTGCGCCTGGTGCTCGCCCTGCAGCAGCGCGGCGAGGTGGTGGCGATGACCGGCGATGGCGTGAACGACGCACCGGCCCTCAAATCCGCCGACATCGGCATCGCCATGGGCCTCTCCGGCACCGATGTCGCCCGCGAAGCGGCGGCGATGGTGCTCACCGACGACAACTTCGCCAGCATCGAGGCGGCGGTGGAGGAGGGGCGCGGCGTCTACGACAACCTGGTGAAGTTCATCACGTGGACGCTGCCGACCAACTTCGGCGAGGGGCTGGTCATCGTCGCCGCCATCCTCGCTGGCGCCACGCTGCCGATCACGCCCTTGCAGATCCTGTGGATCAACATGAGCACCGCCGTGCTGCTCGGCCTGGTGCTCGCCTTCGAGCCGGTCGAGCGTGGCGTCATGCGGCGGCCGCCGCGCCCGCCGGCGGCGCCCATCCTCGACCGGGCGCTGGTCTGGCGCATCGTCCTCGTCGGTACGCTGCTGCTGGTCGGCGCCTACGGACTGTTCCTCGTCGCGCAGCAGCGGGGGGCCACGATCGCCGAGGCGCGGACGGTGGCGGTGAACGTGTTCGTCGTCGTGCAGGCTTTCTACCTGCTGAACTGCCGCTCGCTGACGCGCTCCTTCATTGACGTCGGCGCCTTCTCGAACCCCTGGCTGTGGGGCGGCATCGGCCTGATGGCAGCGCTGCAACTCCTGTTTACCTATCTGCCGACGATGAACCGGCTGTTCGGCACGGCGCCCATCGGCCTTGTCGACTGGGCGGCGATCCTTGCCTTCGGCGTGCTCGCCTTCCTCGCCGTCGGCCTCGAAAAGCGGCTGCGGCCGTTCGCCCGCCCGTCACGCGGCTGAAGGCGGGGCGGTGTAATATCCGCCATCCCCCCGCTTTCATTTTCATGCCGGAACCGAACATGCGCCTCCTGCTCGCCAGCCTCTCCTTCCTCGTCTCCGCCGCCGCCTTTGCCGCTTCGCCGGCAAGCGCCCCGACCGTCGATCCCGTGCAGCGCCTCGTCGAACTGAGTTACCAGGACAGCGTGCCGCCGACCGATGCGCGCGTTACCACGGCGCGGGCGCAATTGCAGAAGGCGGTGAAACTTACCGGCGAGGAGCCGATGGCCGTCGTCGCCGCCTGCGTGCGCGCCGCCCGCTTCCTGTTCGATGCGACGAAGGTGGCGGTGGCGCCGGTCGATGTGCTCGATGCCGTTGCCACCCACGGCCAGGGACGCCCGCTGGCCGATACCGTCAACCGCTATGTCGAGAAGCGCCGCAACAGCGCCAGCAAGACGCACGCCGAAACCATGGGCGCGATGCGCTAGGCCCGCTGCCGGCCGGGCAGGGTCGGGCAGGGTCGGGTTGCGGCCGCTTCTTTCCGCTGCCCCGACAAGCCTGCGACACCGGCCCGAAGCCATTTCGAAGCGACGCCGAAGCCACGCCGAAGCCACGCCGAAGCCACACCGAATTCACTTTCCAATCCCCATCCTCACGCCGAACCGCCGACCATGACCGACCGTTCCCGCAGCAGCCTGCTGATGCTCGTTGCCGTTGTCGGCGCCTACGTGCTGTCCTTCTTCCACCGCTTCGCGCCGGCCGGCATCGCGCAGGATCTGGCCGTTTCCTTCCAGACCACGGCGGCTTCGCTCGGCACGCTCGCCGCCACCTATTTCTACGTCTACACGGTGATGCAGGTGCCGACCGGCATCCTCGTCGACACCCTTGGCCCGCGCCGCATCCTGCTTGCCGGCGCCATCGTCGCCGCCGCCGGCAGCGTGCTCTTCGGCATGGCTTCCTCGATCGAGGTGGCGCTGGTCGGGCGTACGCTGATCGGCCTTGGCGTCTCGGTGACCTTCATCGCCATGCTCAAGATCATCGCCGTCTGGTTCGACGAAAAGCATTTTGCGACGGTGACCGGCCTGTGCATGCTGGTCGGCAACCTCGGCTCGGTGCTCGCCGGCGTGCCGCTGTCGCTGACCGCGCAGGCGCTCGGCTGGCGCAGCGTCTTTGTCGCCGCCGGCCTGCTCTCGCTCCTGCTCGGGCTGGCCTGCTGGATCTGGGTGCGCGACCGCAAGGACGGCGGCAGCGATGCGCACCGGCCGAAATTCGACCGCACGGTGATCCTCGGCGGCCTCATGCGGGTGCTGAAGAACCGCGCCACCTGGCCGGCGGCGCTGACCAACGCCGGTGTCGCCGGCGCCTTCTTCGCCTTTGCCGGCCTGTGGGCGACGCCCTACCTGGTGCAGGTGCATGGCCATTCGCGCGATCTGGCGGCGACGCACCTGTCGCTGTGGTTCGGCGGCTTCGCCGTCGGCTGCCTGCTGCTCGGCACCATCTCCGACCGCATCAAGCGCAGGAAACCGGTGCTGGTGGCGGCGACCAACGTCTTCGCGCTGCTCTGGCTGGTCTGGCTCTCCGGCGCGACGATGCCGGTCTGGCTGTCGCTTTCGCTGTTCGCGCTGATGGGGTTGGCGACGGCCGGCTTCAGCCTGACCTGGGCCTGCGCCAAGGAGGTGAATCCGCCGCTGCTCTCGGGCATGTCGACCTCGGTTGCCAACATGGGCGGCTTTCTCACCGGCGCGCTGCTGCAACCGCTTTTCGGCTGGGTGATGGATCTCGGCTGGCGCGGCGAGATGGTGGGCGGCGTGCGCTTCTATGACCTTGCCGCCTGGCGCGGCGGCCTTGCGGTGATCGCCGTCAGCGCCTGCCTCGGCGCCATCGCCGCCTGGCGGGTGCGGGAAACCCGCTGCCGCAACGTCTGGGGCGAGCAGGGCGGCAGGGACGAGACGCCATGAGCGACGCGCCGGCCGGCGATGCAGTCCGCCCCCGGCAGGAAGGCGCCGCGCCGCCGCCCGCGGACTGGCTGCTGCCCGGTGTTTCCACCGCCTTTCTCGCTGCCGTCGCGCTCTCGCTGGGCGTCCTCTTCGCCGTCGGCCAGAGTCTGCGGCACCAGGCGGAAGGGCGTGCGCTGCAACTCGCCAGCGCCGTCGCGCACGAATTCGGCGAGCGTCTCGACCGCTCGCTGTCGTCCGCCTATGCGCTGGCGACGCTGCTTCGCCAGGGGCGAGGGCACATCGATAATTTCGAGGGCATCGCCAACGAAATGATCGATCTCTACGGCGGCATTTCCGCGCTGCAACTGGCGCCGGACGGTGTCGTCACGCACGTCGTGCCGCTTGCCGGCAACGAGGCGGTGATCGGTTTCTCGCCGTTGACGGATGCGGTGCAGGGGCCGGAGGCGCGGCGGGCGATCGCCGAGCGCCGGCTTGCGCTCGCCGGCCCCTTCGAGCTGCGTCAGGGCGATGTCGGCGTCGTCGGCCGCTATCCGGTTTTCCTCGCCGACGAGAAGGGCGGCGAGGAACGTTTCTGGGGGATGACGCAGGTGCTCGTGCGCATTCCCGATCTGCTGGCGGTGGCGCGCCTCGATTCCCTGGTCGGTGCCGGCTATGCCTACGAGCTGTGGCGCGTGCGGCCGGACGATGGTGTGCGCCAAGTCTTCGCCAGCGGCGGCGGTGCGCTCGGCGAGCAGCCGGTCCTGGTGCACATCACCGTGCCGAACGGTCGCTGGTCGCTCAGCCTGGCGCCGATCGGCGGCTGGCATTCACCGCTGGATGTGGCCATCGGCGGTTTCGTCGCGCTCGTCTTCAGCCTGCTCGTCGCTCTCGCCGTCTACCTGTTGCTGCGTCAGCCGCGCCTGCTGCACGCCGAGGTGGCGCGGCGCACCGAGGCGCTGCGCCGGCGCAGCCAGTTGCTGCAATCCGTGCTGGCGCACTTTCCCGGCGGTGTTTCGGTGATGGATGCCGATCTGCGGGTCGTCGAATGGAACGAGGAATTCCGCCGGCTGCTCGACTTTCCGCGCGAACTCTTCTCGCGCGATGCGACGCCGTTCGCCGATTTCATCCGCTACAACGCCGAGCGTGGCGAATACGGCGAGGTCGATCCCGACAGCTACGTGGCCGAGGCGCTGGCCGATGCCAGCCGGCCGGTGCCGCACCACTTCGAGCGCACACGGCCGAACGGGACGGTGCTGGAGGTGCGCGGCACGCCGTTGCCGGATGGCGGCTTCGTCACCTCGTATACCGACGTTACCGAGCGCAAGCGTGCCGAGGCGCGGCTGCTCGCCGCCAACCAGCGTTACGAACAGCTGACCGCCGAGCTGGAGGCGCGCGTCGCCGAGCGCACGCAGCGTCTCGAAGCCGAGGTCGAGGAACGGCGGCTGGCGGAAGCGGCGGTGCGGCGTTCGGCCGAATGGTTGCGCGAGATCATCGAGACGATGTCGGGCGGCATCCTGCTGTGGGATCGCCACCAGCGCCTGGCCGCCTGGAACGATGGCTTCAGGCGCCTCTACCCGGCCTCTGCCGACCTGCTCCGCGTCGGCATTCCGCGCGAGGAACTGCGCGCGGGCATGAAGGCGCGCAATGAATTCCTCGGCGCCGACGGCGACAGTGCCGACTGGAACTACCTCGGCCAGTGGGAGCGCCGCCAGCCCAACGGCACCATCATCCGCTGCGAGCGGCTGGCCACTTCCGAGGGCGGCCGGCTGGTGATCCAGAGCGACATCACCGCGATGCGCCGGACGGACGAAGTGCTTGCCCGCAACGAACGCATGGCTTCGCTCGGCAGCCTGGTCGCCGGCGTCGCGCACGAGATCAACACGCCGATCGGCAATGCGCTGATGGTTGCCTCGGCGCTCGGCCACCGCATCGGCGAATTCAACGAGGCGCTCGCCGCCGGCCCGCTGCGGCGTTCCGTGCTCGACGCCTTCATCGCCGGCGTGCGCGAGTCCGGCGACCTGCTCGAACGCAACCTGCTGCGCGCCGCCAACCTGATCCAGAACTTCAAGCAGGTGGCCGTCGACCAGACCAGCGACCGGCGCCGCATCTTCGACCTGGCGACGGTGCTCGACGAGGTGCGCATGACGCTGCTGCCGCGCTTCAAGCATGGCAGCCACCGGCTCGAATTCGAGGCCGAGGTCGGCGTGCAGATCGACGGTTATCCCGGCGCCCTCGGCCAGGTCGTCGCCAATCTCGTCGAGAATGCGCTGCTGCACGCCTTCGACGGGCGCACGCAGGGCACCGTCAGCATTCATGCGGCAACGCAGGAAGACGGCCGCGTGCGCCTCTCCATCGCCGACGACGGCAACGGCATCGCCCCCGAACTCCTCTCGCGCGTTTTCGATCCCTTCTTCACTACCCGTCTGGGCAAGGGGGGCAGCGGTCTCGGCCTGTCGATCGTGCTCAACCTCGTGCGCAACCTGCTCGGCGGCGAAATCGCCGTCGACAGCCAGCCCGGCCAGGGTTGCCGCTTCATCATCACGCTGCCGACCGTTGCGCCGGCTCAGATCGACGGCGAGCCGGCAGTTCATCCCGAAGACCGCGGTTAAGGAAACGCAGGAAAGGAAGCTCAGGGCGGGCCGCCGGGCAATCCGGCGGATGGCCGACAGTGAGCGGAATGTCGATCCGGATCGGCGTTTCATCGAAAAAACGGGTTTCAGCCGCGCGGGATCGGGTTTCCTCCGGTCGCTTGCTTTAATCGCCGTTTAAGGTTCAGCGGAGAGGATGGGTGCCATCGACCACCCCGCCCGCCGGAATCCGCCATGCCGCAGTTCCCGACCGACCCGCCTCACACCGCCTCCGGGCGTGCCGTTGCGGGCAGCTTCGTCCCGGCCGCCAGCGTATTGGCCTGCGCGGCCCTCTTCATCGTGCTGACCGGCCAGTACACCGACCTCGACCTGTATCTGGCCGACCTCTACTACGACCCGGTGCGGCAGGTCTTCCCGTGGGACCGCAGCTGGTTCAGCCGCGACTTCATGCACGGCTACCTGAAGAACGTCATCGTCTGGTCGGGCTTCCTGCTCATCGCCGCCGCGCTCGCCGACCTGCTCCGCCCCTGGCGCCGGCTGTCGCCGCTGCGCCGCCTGCAATTGCGCTTCCTTGCGCTTGCCGCGACGTTCGAGCCGCTGCTCGTGCGCACGCTGAAACAAGGCTCGAACCTGCACTGCCCGTTCGCCATCGACCGCTACGGCGGCAGCGAGCCGCTGCTGCGCCTGCTCGACGCGGTGCCGGCCGGCTGGCATCCGGG
>JAVFAT010000044.1:0-10873 GCA_034002385.1 Azospira sp.
GGCGGCGCCAGCTGCGCGACCGCGCCTACGTCGAATCCCGGCTTGAGGAACGCTGAGGTGGGCCGGCGGCCGGACATCGCCGACACCTCCGGCGACCCGGCCGGCATCGGTCCCGAACTCTGCCTGCGACTGGCCGGCGAATCCTTCCCGGCCCGCCTCGTCGTGCTGGCCGACCGCGATCTGCTGGCGGCGCGCGCCGCCGCCACCGGCTGGCACGGCCGGCTGCGCGACTATCTGCCGTCGGCGGTCTCTCATGATGTGCCGTGTGCGGCGAATGAGGCGGATACGGCGGATGACCCGGCTGCGGCGAGCGCGCCTCCGGACATGCCGGATGCACCGGCTGACGGGCCGGTGCTCGACGTCCTGCACTGTCCGCTGGCCGCACCTTCCCTGCCCGGCCGCCTCGACCCGGCCAACGCGGCGTATGTCCTCGGCCTGCTCGACCGGGCGCTGGCCGGCTGTCGTTCCGGTGAATTCGCGGCGATGGTCACGGCGCCGGTGCACAAGGGCGTCATCAACGACGCCGGCGCCGCGGGCGCCTTCTTTTCCGGCCACACCGAATACCTTGCCGAGCACACCGGCACGCCGCGCGTGGTGATGATGCTTGCCGGCGGCACGGTGCACGGCCCGCTGCGCGTCGCGCTGTCCACCACGCACCTGCCGCTGCGCGCGGTGCCGGACGCGATCACGCCGGCGCTGCTCGAAGAGGTCCTGCGCATCGTGTACGCCGATATGCGCACGAAATACGGCATCGCCGAGCCGCGCATCCTCGTTGCCGGCCTCAATCCGCACGCCGGTGAGGACGGCCACCTCGGCCGCGAGGAGATCGAGGTCATCGCGCCGCTGCTCGACCGTCTGCGCGGCGAAGGCATGCACCTCGTCGGCCCGCTGCCGGCCGACACGATGTTCACGCCGCCGCTGCTGGCGCAGGGCGACTGCGTGCTGGCGATGTACCACGACCAGGGGCTGACGGCGCTCAAGTACGCCACCTTCGGCCACGGCATCAACGTCACTCTCGGCCTGCCGGTGATCCGCACCTCGGTCGATCACGGCACCGCGCTGGCGCTTGCCGGCACGGGCAAGGCCGATCCCGGCAGCCTGTTCGAGGCGGTGCGCGAGGCGGTGCGCATGGCGACGCGCGTGGGAGCATGAAAATGAAGGTGTCCGCGGCAAAGATGCAAAGGCGCAAAGGCTCGCAAGGAAAATCCCGAAAATCCCCATTGCACGGGTTCCTTTGCGTTTTCTTTCCCTATTCGCGCCACTCGTGCTTTTGCGACGCCGCCCTGCCTTTCAACCGGAGCGTCGCATGAAGCACATCCCGCGCAAGCGCTTCGGCCAGAACTTCCTCGTCGACGCGCAGATCGTCGCCGATATCGTCGGCGCCGTCGCGCCGGCGCGCGGCGACTGCGTCGTCGAGATCGGTCCCGGCCTCGGTGCGCTGACCGAACCGCTGCTCGAACGCGTCGACCACCTGCACGTCGTCGAGATCGACCGCGACATCGTCGCCCGGCTGAAGAAGCGTTACCCGCGCGAGCGGCTGACGATCCACGAGGGCGACGCGCTGGCCTTCGATTTTGCGGCGCTTGGCACCGACCTGCGCATCGTCGGCAACCTGCCGTACAACATCTCGACGCCGCTGCTCTTCCACCTCGCCGGCTACGCCGAGCGCGTGCGCGACATGCACTTCATGCTGCAGAAGGAAGTGGTCGAGCGCATGGTCGCCGAACCCGGCGACAGCGAGCGCGGCCGGCTCTCCGTGATGCTGCAGTACCGCTTCTGGCTGGAATGGCTGATCGACGTGCCGCCGACCGCCTTCGATCCGCCGCCGAAGGTCGACTCGGCGGTCGTGCGCATGATCCCGCGCGATCCGGCCGAGCTGCCCGCCGTCGACGAGGCGCTGCTCGGCAAGGTCGTCGCCGCCGCTTTCGCGCAGCGGCGCAAGATGTTGCGCAACAACCTCAGAGGCCTGCTCGACGAGGCCGCTTACGCCGTGCTCGCCATCGATCCGACCCGCCGCGCCGAGGATCTGTCGGTCGACGACTACGTGCGCATCGCCGGTTTCCTGGCAAAAAAATAGCGACACCCCGACCGGGGTGCCGCCAATGCAAGGGAAGCGGGGAGGAGGGGCGCAGACCCGCTTCCGGAGGGTATTTCCGTATCTATTTCTTCAGCGGGCAGCTGTTCAGGCCGAACAGCGTGTAGGCCGGACACCAGCCCATCAGGCCGGTGGCCAGCGGGAGAAGGCCGATCCAGCCCCAGGCGCCGACCGTGCCGGTGGCGGCGAGGCCGATGAGAACGATGCCGACGAGGATGCGGGCAATCTTGTCGATGCCGCCGACGTTTGCTTTCATGTTTGCCTCCGTTGCACAGTGAAAAATGGATAACGCGCGGATGGCGCGATGACGGATCAAAGCATAAGCGCTTGCTGATGTTCCGTCTGTAACCTGGGTCACAGAGGGATGTGGAGAAGGATGCGGAGGGGCGGCCGGGGATCGGGCGGCCTTCCGGGGTATCATTACGGGTTCGCAAAGCTTCACGAAAGTGCATCATCATGGCCGAATCCGCCGGAGACATGCCCACGCCGACCGAAATCAGGCTGCACCAGAAATCGCGCCTGTTCGAGATCGCCTTCGCCAACGGCGAACGCTTCGAGCTTTCCTACGAATACCTGCGCGTATTCACGCCGTCGGCCGAGGCGCGCGGTCACGGGCCGGGGCAGGAAACCCTGCAGGTCGGCAAGCGCGAGGTGGGCATCGAGCGCATCGAGCCGGTCGGCAACTACGCCATCCGGCCCGTTTTTTCCGATGGCCACGACAGCGGCCTCTACTCCTGGGACATGCTCTACAACCTCGGCCGGCACCATGACGAGCTGTGGCAGGCCTACCTCGACCGCCTGGCAGCGGAAGGGAAGAGCCGCGATCCCGAAGACCCCGCAAACAACCCGCCACAACCGCCGAAGGCCAGAGGCGGCTGCGGCCATCACTGAAACGCGACCATGAACGACAAGAACACCACCCATTTCGGTTACGAAGAGGTGCGGGAGGCCGAGAAGGCCCGCCGCGTCGCCGACGTTTTCGATTCCGTGGCGCAACGCTACGACCTGATGAACGACGTCATGTCCGGCGGCCTGCACCGGCTGTGGAAGGCCTTCACCATCGCCAAGAGCGGCGTCCGCGAAGGCTCGCGGGTGCTTGACGTGGCCGGCGGCACCGGCGACCTGTCGCTCGCCTTCCTGAAGCGCGTCGGCCGCACCGGCCAGGTCTGGCTGACCGACATCAACAACGCGATGCTGACGCGCGGCCGCGACCGGCTGTGCGACAAGGGCTTCATCACGCCGGTGGCGCAGTGCGATGCCGAGAAGCTGCCGTTTCCCGACGACTACTTCGATTGCGTCACCGTCGCCTTCGGCCTGCGCAACATGACGCACAAGGACGCGGCGCTGAAGGAAATGCGGCGCGTGCTGCGCCCCGGCGGCCGCCTGCTGGTGCTGGAGTTCTCGCAGGTATGGAAGCCGCTGGCGCCGGTCTATGACTTCTACTCGTTCAACGTCATCCCGCGCATCGGCCAGATGCTGGTCAAGGACGAGGCGAGCTACCGCTATCTCGCCGAATCGATCCGCGTGCACCCCGACCAGGAGACGATGAAGTCGATGATGGAGGCGGCCGGTCTTGAGCGAGTCGACTACTTCAATCTGACGCTCGGCGTGTGCGCGCTGCACCGGGGCTTCAAGTTCTGAACGGCGATGCGCGCTTTCCCGGTGCGCCGGCTGCTTCCGTGATGCTGCGCCGGCCGGTCTTTGCTTTCATCAACCGCCTGCTTGCCGCCGAAGGCTGGGCGCAGGCGCGCCTGAAACCCTTTGCGGGACAGCGCGCGCGCCTTGTCTTCGGCCCCTTCGCGCAGACGCTTGCCGTTGCCGGCGACGGTAGCCTGGCGCCGTGCGCGGACGATGCCGCGGCAGCGGTGACGATCCGCCTCCCGGGTGACGCCCCCTTCCGCCTGCTCGGCGACCGCGACGCCCTTTTTGCCAGTGCGCACGTCAGCGGCGCCGCCGATTTTTCCGAGGCGCTCGGCTTCGTCGTGCGCAACCTGCGTTGGGATGTCGAGGCCGATCTTGCCGGCGTCGTCGGCGACATCGCGGCGCATCGCATGGCGGCCGCAGGGCGGGCGCTGTTCGCCGCTGGCGGCGAGCGGACGCAGCGGCTCGGTGCCAACGTCGGCGAATACCTGGTTGAGGAAGCGCGCCTGCTGGTGCGCCGCGACGAAGCGACGGGCTTTGGCAGCGAGCTGGCCGCGCTCGACGACGCGCTGGCACGGCTCGAAGGCCGGCTGGCGCGGCTGGAAAAATTCTGAGGGAGCACGGCGGCGGGCTGGAAACAGCGCCGCCGGTTTGCACCGCTGGCGCCGTGCCGCAGCCGGCCGACCGGGCTTGCGGATGAAGGGAGCGGGGGCGCCCGGTGTTGCTTCTGCCGCCCCCGCCGCTCCGATGCGCGGGGATCAGGTCTTGCGGTAGATCTCGGCGCCGCTCTTCACGAACTCGACGGCCTTCGTTTCCATCCCCTTCTGCAGCGCCTCGGCCTCGTCGACACCCTGCTGCGCGGCGAAATCGCGCACGTCCTGCGAGATCTTCATCGAGCAGAACTGCGGGCCGCACATCGAGCAGAAGTGGGCGACCTTGGCCGATTCCTTGGGCAGCGTCTCGTCGTGGAATTCGCGCGCCTTGTCCGGATCGAGGCCGAGGTTGAACTGGTCGTCCCAGCGGAACTCGAAGCGGGCTTTGGACAGCGCGTTGTCGCGGATCTGCGCGCCGGGGTGGCCCTTGGCGAGGTCGGCGGCGTGCGCGGCGAGCTTGTAGGTGATGATGCCTTCCTTGACATCGTTCTTGTCCGGCAGGCCGAGGTGTTCCTTCGGCGTCACGTAGCAGAGCATCGCCGTGCCGTACCAGCCGATCATCGCGGCGCCGATGCCGCTGGTGATGTGGTCGTAGCCCGGCGCGATGTCGGTGGTCAGCGGGCCGAGCGTGTAGAACGGGGCTTCCTTGCAGTATTCGAGCTGCAGGTCCATGTTTTCCTTGATGAGATGCATCGGCACGTGGCCGGGGCCCTCGATGATCGTCTGCACGTCGTGCTTCCAGGCAATCTCGGTCAGTTCGCCGAGCGTCTTCAGCTCGCCCAGCTGCGCCTCGTCGTTGGCGTCGTAGATCGAGCCGGGGCGCAGGCCGTCGCCGAGCGAGAAGGCGACGTCGTAGGCCTTCATGATCTCGCAGATGTCCTCGAAGTGCGTGTAGAGGAAGCTTTCCTTGTGGTGCGCCAGGCACCACTTGGCCATGATCGAGCCGCCACGGGAGACGATGCCGGTCATCCGGCTGGCGGTCATCGGCACGTAACGCAGCAGCACGCCGGCGTGGATGGTGAAGTAGTCGACGCCCTGCTCGGCCTGCTCGGCCTGCTCGATCAGCGTGTCGCGGAAGATCTCCCAGGTCAGCTCCTCGGCGCTACAGAAGTAGGCTGTACTCGCGCCTCAGGCGTAGAGCGGTGCGGGAAGGGGCTGGTGACGCTTCAGCAAGTCCTGAAGCCATTCCTTTCCGCCAGCCCAGGCTTCGCCGTTGGCGGCATCAAGGGCAGCCCTGTGCTGTTTCAGATACGGTGGCCAAGAAGAGCTGCCTTGACTGGGGGTACGGATCTCACTGTCGATCCAGGCGTTCACCGTCTGTCGGGCGCGCTCCCGTTCCACGACAGGCGTGTCCGTATGCAGGGCGAACAGATAGCGCCAGAGCCGGGTTTCCAAGGGAAATTCGCGTTGTGCGGCGGCGTCGTAGGCGTCCAGCACCGCTGCCTCCCAGCGATCCTGGGCAACAGCCAGTCCCAGAGCCACGGGCAGAGGCAGGAGGCGGTCGTCCGGGATGGTTTCGCTGGTGCTCGGGGTGCTCCAAGCCTGGATCGAAGCGGCGAAGGCGCGCCAGGCGGCATCGGTTTCCGTGGCGGTGGTGGCGGGCGTATCGCTGACGGATTCCTCGTCTTCGAGATTCGCCGGCCGGCCTTGCTCGGCCAGCTGTTGGCGCTTTAGCAGAACGCCGAGATAGCCTTCGGCTTTCACGTTGCCCGGATAACGGCCGACGAAGCGTTGCAAGTGGTCGATGGCGGCTTGCAGGTCGTCGCCTTCGTTGCGCCGGGCATAGGCAGTGGCCAGCAGCACAACGCTGACCCCGTCATTGGGTTGAATTCGCAACCCCGCTTGGGCATGGGCTAGGGCCAGGGGCCAGGCGCGGCGGCGAATGGCGAGTTGCGCCAGGGTGGAATGGGCGTGCAGATTTTCGGGATCGAGTTGCAGCACCTGTTGTAACAGACGCTGCGCCTGGGCTTGGTCGGCGTCGTCGGAGGAGGCTGCCAGCAGGCGGGCCAGATCAAGGCGGCAATGAAGATTGTCGGGAAAGCGCCGGGTCATTTCCCACAGCACCCATTGCGCCCGCTGCGGCTGGTCGACTTTACGCAAAGCCAGTTCCCACAGCATCCAGCGGCGAGGCTCATCAGGTTCCAAGCGCAGGGCCAGGTGGATCCAGTGGAACAGACGGGCCTGGATTTCCGGATCGTGGAGGGAGAATTTCTTGCATAGGGCGCGGGCGCATTCGTCCAATGCGCGCACGAAGTTGTAGGCATCGCCCGTCTTGTGCAGGTAATCCTCATGCGCGGCGAGCAAGCGATGGATAGCTTTCCAGGCCGCCGCCAGACTGCCGGCGCAGCGTACAGCCTGGACGGCTTCGCGTGTCGCGTCGGCCAGCCCAGGCGGTTCGAGTTTGTACATCCCCGCCGTGTTCGCACCGGCGACTCCGCGTCCAACCGTGGCCAGGCCCAGGATGCCCAACACCGAAGCCACCTTGTCTTCCCCCAGCGGCGTAAGCATTTCGCGCATGAAGATGCGGTAGTCGGCGGCCGATAGACTGGGGTTGCGCGCTCTGACGCTGCTCAGGTTGTCCGCCAGTTCTTCCAAGGCCGCCGTGCCCCAGCTTTTGCGACGGGCGTAACGGTCGACCAAGGCCTGAACTTGCAGGCGCAGATTGCGCAGGCTGTCCTCTGCCGACAAAGGCAGTCGGGCCAGCGCAAGCAAGCCGAGGTTGAGGTAGCGTAGCGAGCGGGTGCGCCCGGCTTCCGCCACGAAGCTCTGCCAGTGGAATTGCAATTCATCGTCGTCCTGCCGGCTGGCCAGCACCTGCCAGTAGTCGTATTCCGGGTCGCGGTAAGCGGAGAGGTTCAGGCGGGCCGTCCATTGCAGCCAGAGCGCCCGATCCTCCCGCAAGGCGGCACGGCTTTGCGGCAGGTCGAAATACAGCGGCCATTGCAGTGCCTCGCAAACTTGGGCGGCATGGGCGCCAAGCTTGCGGCCTTTTGGCAGCGGGGCTTGCCGCTGCGTCCGTAGCCAGTCCGCCAGACCGGCATCCAGGCAGGCGGGTAAATCGAGTCCCGTTTCCTGCGCCGTGCCGGCGGGTTCTCCCAAAAGCCGTTCCCGCACCAGCCGGCTGCTGCGCGGCAGAACCGCCAGCAGGAATTCATGGGGCGCAGCGCGTTCATACGGCGCGACGTCCGCCGCGCCGCGCAGCAGGTCTGTGACGGCCTGACGCGGCTCTTGGCGGAGCGCTTCGGCCCATTGCCGCCAACTCATAGCAATACCTCGCCGTAGGCTGTGCAATCGGGCAGCGCACGCAAGCCTTGTACATGGCGATTGCGGGCCGGGAGATAGGCTTGCTCCTCCTGGAAGACATGGGGCCGGCTGATAAAGCCCAATGCCTTGACGTGCTCCGGCTTGTATTCGAGCGGGAAGGTGAGGAGTTCCGGCGTTAGTGCGCCGGTGTCGGGGCGGCCGGCGTTGGTCAGATCGAGGGTGTAGCCGTAGCTCTCACCGCCGGGGCGCAGCGGGGCGGGGATGAAGGCGGGAGAGAACTCCACATCCAGCACGGTAGGGCGGCTGAAACTGGCATCCGCCCCTTTCTTGCCGGCCAGCAGACGGGATTGGCGAACTTCTTCCACCGTGTAGCAGACCAAGGCCACGGGCAGGGGTTTGTCTGCTTCACGGGGCCAATGGGTCAGACCTAGGCGGTCACGCAGCATATGGGGCCAGTCCTGCTTGGTGAGCGCTTCCAGGTTGCCGCCAAAAGCATTGAGAAAGGTGGCGAACAATGGGCGGGCCTGCGTACGATGTTCGTTCCATTGTTTGGTGAATTCGGCGCGCAAAGCTTCGTCGGCATCGGACAGTTTGGGCTTTCTCAGGTCTTTCTGGGAGCGAAAGAATCGGTGCCAGAAGTCGTTGGCGGCTTGGGCGGTCAGCGGTCGGTTGAACAAGCCATCCAGTCCCTCCAGGCGCAACAAATAGGTGTCGTCCAAGTTCTCGTCGAGTTGCGCCAAGCCGTTGCGGGCCATGAAGCTTTCGGCACAACGGGGCAGGTCTTTGGCGATGTGGACCGCGTTGGAGAGGTAGTTCTTGTGCTCCGCCTGCCATTCCTTGTGGGCCGCCACTGCGCCAACGTCGTTGGCATATTCCTTTGCCCTGTCGTCCGAAACCGCGCTTTCCCAGCGGAAATTGGCCATGACACAACGCATCGTCGGACCTGTTTCGGCGGCGACCTTGTCTTGCACGAGCGGCTGGAGCGGTTCGCTGAGATTCATAAGCGTTTGGATCATACCCCGGATGATTTCACGGCATTTCGTTATTTGTGCTTATCGAATAGGACTCTACATGCCATTGACTGAGAGCGTCTATAGGCCGCGAGGGAGGGAATCAGACCTTTCGATAGACCTCGGCGCCGCTCTTCACGAACTCGACGGCCTTCGTTTCCATGCCCTTCTGCAGCGCCTCGGTTTCGTCGACACCCTGCGCCGCCGCGAAGTCGCGCACGTCCTGCGAGATCTTCATCGAGCAGAACTGCGGGCCGCACATCGAGCAGAAGTGGGCGACCTTGGCCGATTCCTTGGGCAGCGTCTCGTCGTGGAATTCGCGCGCCTTGTCCGGGTCGAGGCCGAGGTTGAACTGGTCGTCCCAGCGGAACTCGAAGCGGGCTTTGGACAGCGCGTTGTCGCGGATCTGCGCGCCGGGGTGGCCCTTGGCGAGATCGGCGGCGTGCGCGGCGAGCTTGTAGGTGATGATGCCTTCCTTGACGTCGTTCTTGTCGGGCAGGCCCAAGTGTTCCTTCGGCGTCACGTAGCAGAGCATCGCCGTGCCGTACCAGCCAATCATGGCGGCGCCGATGCCGCTGGTGATGTGGTCGTAGCCCGGCGCGATGTCGGTGGTCAGCGGGCCGAGGGTGTAGAACGGGGCTTCCTTGCAGTACTCGAGCTGCAGGTCCATGTTCTCCTTGATCAGGTGCATCGGCACGTGGCCGGGGCCCTCGATGATCGTCTGCACGTCGTGCTTCCAGGCGATCTCGGTCAGCTCGCCGAGGGTCTTCAGCTCGCCCAGCTGCGCCTCGTCGTTGGCGTCGTAGATCGAGCCGGGGCGCAGGCCGTCGCCGAGCGAGAAGGCGACGTCGTAGGCCTTCATGATTTCGCAGATGTCCTCGAAGTGCGTGTAGAGGAAGCTTTCCTTATGGTGCGCCAGGCACCACTTGGCCATGATCGAGCCGCCACGGGAGACGATGCCGGTCATACGGCTGGCGGTCATCGGCACGTAGCGCAGCAGCACGCCGGCGTGGATGGTGAAGTAGTCGACGCCCTGTTCGGCCTGCTCGATCAGCGTGTCGCGGAAGATCTCCCAGGTCAGTTCCTCGGCGCGGCCGTTCACCTTTTCCAGCGCCTGGTAGATCGGCACGGTGCCGATCGGCACCGGCGAGTTGCGAATGATCCACTCGCGCGTCTCGTGGATGTTCTTGCCGGTGGACAGGTCCATCACCGTGTCGCCGCCCCAGCGGATCGACCAGGTCATCTTTTCGACTTCTTCCTGGATCGAGGAGCCGAGCGCCGAGTTGCCGATGTTGGCGTTGATCTTGGTCAGGAAGTTGCGGCCGATGATCATCGGCTCGGATTCCGGGTGGTTGATGTTGTTCGGGATGATGGCGCGGCCGCGGGCGACTTCGCTGCGCACGAATTCGGGCGTGATCTCGGCCGGAATGCTGGCGCCGAAGTTCTGGCCCGGGTGCTGGCGGGTCAGCAGGCGGGCCATCTTGTCGCCGGTCGGGCCGGCGTTCTTCAGCGACTCGATGTAGGCGGCGCGGTTCAGGTTCTCGCGGATGGCGACGTATTCCATCTCCGGGGTGATGATGCCTTTGCGCGCGTAGTGCATCTGCGAGACGTTGGCACCGGCCTTGGCGCGCAAGGGTTTGCGGTGCAGACCGGGGAAGCGCAGTTCGTCGAGCGACTTGTCGGCAGCACGCTGGCGGCCAAATTCGGACGACAGATCAGGCAGCTGCTCGGTGTCGCCGCGCTCGGCGATCCACTGTGCGCGCAACGCCGGCAGGCCGGAGCGGATGTCGATCTTCGCCGCCGGGTCGGAGTAGGGGCCGGAACAGTCGTAGACGAAGATCGGGGGGTTCTTCTCGCCGCCGAACATCGTCGGCGTGTCGTCCTGGCTGATCTCGCGCATCGGCACGCGGATGTCCGGACGGCTGCCTTCGACGTAGATCTTCCGCGAGTTGGGCAGCGGCTGGACGGCCGCTTCGTCCACGTGGGCGGCGGCGGCGATGAATTTCTCGTTGGCGTTCATGAAAGGCTCCTTGCGAGGCAGGCGTGACGTGAGGCAGTGCGCAAGGGAGAAGGAGCGGCAGACTCGACGCTTCCCTACGGCGGCATTACCCGACCAGGTTCAAAGGGTATTTCTCAGCCCGGAAGTCACTTCGGGCACCCCTAACGTGAGCCGGCAAATTACTTGAAAATCAGTGGACTGACAAGAAATG
>JAVFAT010000045.1:0-10816 GCA_034002385.1 Azospira sp.
ATCATCGACTTCGGACTCTTGGCGTTGAAGCCGCTCATGATGCGGTGCCAGAGCAGGCGGGCGGCGCGCATCTTGGCGATTTCCAGATAGAAGTTCATGCCCACCGCCCAGAAGAACGAGAGGCGGCCGGCGAAGGTGTCGACGTCCATGCCCGAGGCGACGCCGGTGCGCACGTATTCCATGCCGTCGGCCAGCGTGAAGGCCAGCTCGATCGCCTGGTTCGCCCCGGCTTCCTGGATGTGGTAGCCGGAGATCGAGATCGAGTTGAACTTCGGCATGTGCTGCGCGGTGTACCCGAAGATGTCGGCGATGATCTTCATCGACGGCTTCGGCGGGTAGATATAGGTGTTGCGGACCATGAACTCCTTGAGGATGTCGTTCTGGATGGTCCCTGAGAGTTGCTCCTGCTTCACCCCTTGTTCTTCCGCAGCGACGATGTAGCCGGCGAGGATCGGCAGCACGGCGCCGTTCATCGTCATCGAGACGGAAATCTTGTCGAGCGGGATGCCGTCGAAGAGGATCTTCATGTCTTCGACCGAATCGATCGCCACACCGGCCTTGCCGACGTCGCCGACGACGCGAGGATTGTCCGAATCGTAGCCACGGTGAGTGGCCAGGTCGAAGGCCACCGAAACGCCCTGGCCGCCGGCGGCCAGCGCCTTGCGGTAGAAGGCGTTGGAGGCTTCGGCAGTGGAGAAGCCGGCGTACTGGCGGATGGTCCACGGCTTGCCGGCGTACATCGTCGCCTGCGGGCCGCGCAGGAAGGGCGCGAAGCCGGGCAGCGTGTCGGCGTGCGGCAGGTCGGCCACGTCCTGCTTCGTATACAGCGGCTTGACGGCGATCCCTTCCGGAGTGACCCAGTTCAGGGCGTCGACGTTGCCGCCGGGCGCGGCCTTGGCGGCCGCCTTCTGCCAGGCGTCAAGGTTGCTGGAATCGAAAAAACCGCTCTCGCTGGACATGGAAGCCTCGTGCAATGGGATCGAAAAAGATTCGAAAGGGTTCGAAAGGTCTCGGAACAGGGTACCGGGTCGCGGCAGCAAACGACGGGCCGGGCCTTTCAACGGTGCCGGTAAATCCTGCCGGCGCGCAGTCGAAGCGAAAGCACTCGCTGCGCGTGGGGAGAAAGGTGGCAAATAATACGTTATCCATAATTATGAATGCAAGACGAGCGCGCAAGGTTATAATCCGCCCCCATGAATCATCCTGCCCGAATCGCCCAGACCGCGCTCTACCAGGAAGTTGCCGAGCGGCTGCGGCAACGCATCTTCTCGCACGAACTACCGCCCGGCACCTGGATCGACGAACAGGCGCTGGCCGTCGACTACGGCATCAGCCGCACGCCGCTGCGCGAGGCGCTCAAGGTTCTGGCCGCGGAAGGGCTGGTCACGCTGAAGCCGCGGCGCGGCTGCTACGTCACCGAAATCTCCGAGCGCGACCTCGACGAGATCTTCCCGCTGATGGCCATGCTCGAAGGCCGCTCGGCCTTCGAGGCGTCGCAGAAGGCGAAAGCCGAAGACCTGATCCGTCTCGAAAGCATCCACGCCTTGCTCGAAAAATACGCAGCGATCGGCGACAAGGAAGGCTTCTTCGATGCCAACCAGGAATTCCACCGCACCGTCCAGGAGCTGGCCGACAACCGCTGGCTGCTGCAGGTGATCCAGGATCTGCGCAAGGTGCTGAAGCTCACCCGCCTGCATTCACTGTCGCTCGAAGGCCGCCTGCAGCAGTCGCTGGCAGAGCACCGCGCGATCATGGCCGGCTTCAAGGCGCGCGACGCCGCCCGCGCCGAGAAGGCGATGCACGACCACCTGCTCTCCGGGCGTGAGGCGCTGGCGCGCCTCTACGCCAGGGAGGCCGCGGAAGGCGCCAGGAGCGCCAAGGCCGCCTGAGACCGTCGCGCACCCGCACCATGCCCGGCAGCATCCTGTCTTCGATCGACGGCGGCATCGCCACCGTCCGCATCGCCAACCCCGGCAAGCTCAACGCCGTCGACCTCGGCATGTGGCGGCAACTGGCGACGACCCTGGCCGAACTCTCGGCCAACGACACGCTGCGCTGCGTGATCCTGCGCGGCGACGGCAACGACGCCTTCGCCGCCGGCGGCGACCTTGAAGAGTTCCTGACCGCGCGCGCCACCATCGACCAGGCCATGCACTACCACGGCTGCGTCGGCGAGGCGCTCGCCGCCATCGCCGACTGCCCGCACCCGACCGTCGCCATGATCCACGGCCCGTGCATCGGCGGCGGGCTGGAGATCGCCGGCCAGTGCGACCTGCGCATCGCTGGCGAGTCGGCGAAATTCGGCGCACCGATCAACCGCGCCGGCTTCTCGATGTACCCCGGCGAAATGGCCGGCCTGCTGCGCCTCGCCGAGCCGGCGGTGCTGCTCGAAATCCTGCTCGAAGGCCGCATCCTGCCGGCGGCCGAGGCATTGCAGAAAGGGCTGGTCGGCCGCGTCGTTCCCGACGAGCGGCTGGCCGACGAGGTCGCTGCCACCGTCCGCCGCATTGCCGACGGCGCACCGCTCGTGGCGCGCTGGCACAAGCAGTGGATACGCCGGCTGCAAGGCGACGCCCCGCTCACCGAGGCCGAACTGCGCGCCTCCTTCGCCTTCCTCGACACCGAGGACTACAAGGAAGGTCTCGCCGCCTTCCTGGAAAAACGCAAACCCGTGTTCAAGGGCCGCTGACGCCACCCGCCGGCTGCGCCCCCGCCAAGGAGATTCGCCCATGCCGGAATCGAACCTCGTCCGCCGCGGCCTGCAACGCCTCCGTTCGGCCATCGCGGCGCCGCCGCCGGGGCTGCCGGCGCACCGCCGCAGCCAGGTACGCCGACAACTGCAGGAATGTGCCGAAGGGCTGGGCGGCGAGGTGTCGACGCGGCAGCGCGCGGCACGCCTTACCGAAACCTATCTCGCCCTCGACGACGCCGGCCGGCGCGAATTCCTGCGCCTGATCGCCGTCGAATTCGGCCCGGACCCGGCAGCGGTGGCCGCGGCGCACGCCGCCTACCAGGCCGCCGTCGGCAGCGACACGCAGTGGGACGCCGAAGCCGGCCTGCGCCGCGCCGTGCGCTCGGCGCGCATCCGCATCCTCACGCAGTTCAACGCCATTCCGCAGGGCGTCAAGTTCCTCGTCGACCTGCGTGCCGACCTGCTGCGCTACCTTGCCACCGATCCGCAGCTCGCCGCTCTCGACCGTGAACTCGAAGCGCGCCTCGGCGCCTGGTTCGATGTCGGATTCCTCGAACTGCAGCGCATCACCTGGAACTCGCCGGCGGCGCTGCTGGAAAAGCTGATCCGCTACGAAGCGGTGCACGAAATCCGCTCCTGGGACGATCTCAAGAACCGCCTCGACGCCGACCGCCGCCTCTACGCCTTCTTCCATCCCCGGATGCCGCTCGAACCGCTGATCTTCGTCGAGGTCGCGCTCACCGACCGCCTTGCCGACAACGTGCAGGAACTGCTCGACGTGAACGCGCCGGTGTTCGACGCCGGGCGCGCCGACACGGCCATCTTCTACTCGATTTCGAGCACGCAGGATGGCCTGCGCGGCGTCTCCTTCGGCAACTTCCTGCTGAAGCGCGTCATCGACGACCTGAAACGCGACTTCCCGCGCCTGAAGACTTTCGCCACGCTATCCCCGATACCGGGGCTGGCGTCGTGGCTGCGCAGGCACCCGAAGGCGCTCGCCGAGGCCGGCATCGCGCTCGACGTCGAGGCGCTGGCCGCCGGCCGCTGGCAGGACGACAAGACGATGTTGCGCACCTTGCGCGACCGGCTGCCGCGACTCGCCGCCCGCTACCTGCTGGAAGCGCGCCGCGATGACAAGCCGTGGGATGCGGTGTCGCGCTTCCATCTCGGCAACGGCGCCCGCGTCGAGCAGATCGACTGGCTCGCCGACGCCAGCGAGAAAGGACTGCGCCAGTCCTTCGGGATGATGGTGAACTACCTCTACGATCCGGACGAGATCGAGGCCAACGTCGAAGCCTTCGCGCGCGCGACACGCATCGCCGCATCGGCGACGGTGCGCCGCCTGGGGCGCCCCCCGCGCTGAATCAGCCGAACACGCCCCACAGCATCTTCGCCACCAGCAGCACCAGCACGCCGGCGAAGACACGCTTCAGCGTCGCCACCGGCAGCCGGTGCGCCAGCCGGGCACCGAAGGGCGCCGTCATCATGCTGACAACGACAACCAGCACCAGCGCCGGCAGGTAAACGAAACCGAACGAGGCCGGCGGCAGGTTGGCGTGCCCCCAGCCGTTGACCAGATAGCCGGCAGAGCCGGCAAGCGCGATCGGCAGGCCGATCGCCGCCGAGGTGCCGATGGCGTGCTGCGCCTTGACGTTGCACCAGGTCATGAACGGCACCGACAGCGTGCCGCCGCCAATCGCCACCAGCGCCGAGACGCCGCCAATGCCGACACCGACGGCACTCATGCCGAGCGCCCCCGGCAGCTCGCGGTGCGGCTTCGGCTTGATGTTGAGCAGCATCTGCACCGCCACGTAGCTCATGAAGGCGGCGAAGAACAGGGTCAGCGCCGTCGTCGGCGCGCGCGCCGCGATGAAGGTGGCACCGAAAGTGCCGAGCAGGATGCCCGGCGTGATGCCGCGCACCACCTCCCAGCGCACGGCGCCATGCGCGTGGTGCGCGCGCAGCGAGGAAATCGAAGTGAATACGATCGCCGCCATCGAGGTGCCGAGCGCCAGATGCACGACCTCGCTTCTGGCAAAGCCTTCGGCGAGGAAGATCGTCGTCAGGATCGGCACCATGATGGCGCCACCGCCGACCCCGAGCAGCCCGGCCATGAAACCGGCGAAGGCGCCGAGCAGCAGGTAGGCCCACCAGAACTCGCTCATCGCCGGCTCTCCGCAAGACGGCAACATCCGCCGCAGCGGCGCGAAGGCGCGACGCTTTGCGGGGAAAGGCAAGACAGGAGCGACCCGCCCAAGGCAAGGCTGCGCTTTTCCCCGCGGTTTTCCGGTATCCCCGCGCCTCTGCGGCAGGTGTCGACTTCGGCCTTCACGTTTCTCTTCATCCAAAAGGAAACAGCGCGGAGAAACCGGAGTTTCGCCGCGCTGCTTCGGGTAATGGCCCCCGCCTGTGCCGCTAGGCCGGCATCCTGAACCTGGGTTCAGAGTGGCTGCTTTCCTTCCGCATCAGGCACATCCGACGAAGGACGCGCACAACAGCGGTTTCGATGGTTCGCAGCCGATGCCAATCAGCATTGGTTCAAGGAATGTATGGCCTTGGCGAACACCGCAGGGGACGCTCTGCGGAGGCGGGGAACGAAACATCCGGCAAGGCCGGGAGCACGTTCAGAACAGCTTTTCCTGCGGTGCGAGCACCACGTCGAGCTGTGCCTCCATGTCTGCGATTCTACCCCTGAGCGCCGCGAAATCAAGGCCGCCGACCGGCTCGCCGCCCTTCGCCTGCGCGCTCAGGAATTCATGCGCGATGTTCAGCGCCGCCATCACCGCGATGCGCTCGGCGACGTTGCTCTTCGTGCGGTCGGAAATCTCGTGCATCTTCTCGTCGACATAGGAGACGGCCGCTGTCAGCGCTTCGCGCTCCTCGGGCGGACAGGCGATCCGGTACTCCTTGCCGAGCAGCGTGATGTCGAGATGGGTGGGCGTATTCGGCTCGGCCATGGGGCGTCAGCCCTTCGCTTCGGGGAGTTGATCGACGAGGGATTCGAGGCGCGTACGGGCGCCGTTCATGCGGTCGACCAGTTGCAGCTTCTCGGCTTCGAGCGCGGCGATGCGCCGTTGCAGATCGAGATTCTCGCTGCGCAGCGCATGGCACAGGCTCACCACCTGGGCGATCTTGCCTTCGAGCGCATTCAGTTCATTGGTCATGGCGAGAACTATAGGAGAAAAAATCAAATATAGTCAATGGATAAGATGGCGTTTTGAATGTAATTTATGCTTCTCGCCGGTCGTTTGCCGGGCACCTCTGCTCCCGTTTCCGCCCCTGGCCATTTCCGCCCCTGTCCTTTCGCGCCCGACCTGCCGCGCTCTGGCCCGCAATCCGGCTCACGCACCGGCCTTCTCTCGCACCCCGACCGGCAGGCCTTCCCCATCTTTTCGCTGCATGACCCCTATGGCACACTGGCCGCCCGGCCGAGTCGCGGCCGGCCAATGAAAAATCAAGTCATCAAGGAGACAGCATGAAACCCATCCGCCTCGCGGCCATCGCCGCCTTCGCCGCCATCGCGGCGCTCGCCTTCAACCCCGCCCGCGCCATCGAGGTCGACGGCTACCGCTTCGACGACACGCTCAAGCTCGGCAACGCTGACCTGGTGGCCAACGGCGCCGGCATCCGCTCGAAGTTCGGCCGCCGCTACGCGATGGCCCTCTACCTGCCGGCGAAGAGCGACGACGCGAAAACGGTGCTGGCCACGAAGGGGCCGAAGCGCATCGCCATCACGCTGATCAGGGACGTCGACGGCGACACCTTCGCCGATGCCGTCAGCAAGGGCATCAACAACAACAGCGGCGACGCCGAGAAGGGGGCATTGAAGGCACGCGTCGCGCAGCTCGTGGCCACGGTGACGGCGCTCGGCGAAATCAAGGCCGGCGCCAGCATCGTCTTCGACTGGCTGCCGGAGCGCGGCACGGTGCTGACGATCAACGGCCAGCAGAAGGGCGGCGACATCGCCGGCGAGGATTTCTACGTCGCGCTGCTCAAGGTCTGGCTCGGCGAAGACCCGGTACAGGGCGACCTGAAACGCGGTCTGCTCGGCAAGGCCGGCTGATCCGCCGAACGCATCACGGCCCGCCGCGCGCGGGCCTCGCGGGCCTCACGGGTCCTTTTCCGCCCGCAACGACAAGGAGCCGCCAATGACGAAGAAGGAAGCGACGCACGATGCCATCCTCGCCGCGCCCGGCTTCGCGCTCGGCATCCGTTGCGCCGGCGCCGACTGGATCGAGACGATCGACTTCCTGCCGTCGCAGCCGGGCCGTGCCGCGCGCACGCCGCTCGCCGCCGAGGCCGCACGCCAGCTTGCCGCCTGGCTGGAAGATCCCGGCTTCGTCTTCGGCCTGCCGCTGAAACCTTCCGGCACACCTTTCCAGCGCCGTGTCTGGGCGGAAATATCGGCGATTCCGTGCGGCGCCACGCGCACCTACGGCGACATTGCGCGCGCCTTGCACAACGCGCCGCGCGCCGTCGGTCAGGCCTGCGGCGCCAACCCGTTCCCGCTGGTGGTGCCCTGCCACCGCGTGATCGCCGCCAACGGCGGCCTTGGCGGCTTCGACCGCCACGGCGGCGGTTTCCTGCTCGACGTCAAGCGCTGGCTGCTGGCGCACGAGCAGCGATGAGCGCTGCGGCAGCGGACAGATCACCGCTTTCCTCGACGCCGCGCGCCGACCTGCCCGTCGCCGATGCTGCCGAGATCGACGCCTTCTGCGATGCCGCCTGGCTGACCGACGGGCTGGCTCGCAGTTCGCTCGCCAGCTACCGCAGCGACCTCGCCCGCTTCGCCCGCTGGCTGGCCACCGGCGGACGCCCCGGCCTGACTGCCGCCGACGAAGTGGCGGTGCAGACCTACATCGCCGAACTCTCGCGGCAGATGCGGCTCGCCTCGCAGGCTCGCCACCTGTCGACGCTCCGCCGCTACTACCGCTGGCTGCTTGGCGAAGGGCGCATCGCCGAAGATCCGACGCGGCGCATCGTCAATCCGCTGCGCCCGACGCGACTGCCCAAGTTCCTCAGCGAAGCACAGGTGGAAGCGCTGCTCGCGGCGCCCGATCCGGGCACGGCGCTCGGCCTGCGCGACCGGGCGATGCTGGAAACGCTCTACGCCACCGGCCTGCGCGTTTCCGAACTGGTCGGACTGAAGCGGCACGAACTGAACCTCGACACGGGGTTGGTGCGCGTTCACGGCAAGGGGGGCAAGGAGCGGCTGGTGCCGCTCGGCGAAGAAGCCGCCGCCTGGCTGCAGCGCTACCTCGGCGAAAGCCGGCCGCAGCTGCTCGAAGGGCGGCAGTGCGACGCGGTCTTCGTCACCCGGCGCGCGGCGGCAATGACGCGCCAGATGTTCTGGCTGCTGATAAAACGCCACGCGCGCGCCGCCGGCATCGGCATCGCGCTATCGCCGCACACGCTGCGCCACGCCTTCGCCACGCACCTCATCAACCACGGCGCCGACTTGCGCGTGGTGCAGCTGCTGCTCGGCCACGCCGACATTTCCACCACGCAGATCTACACGCACGTCGCCCGCGAGCGGCTGAAGACCCTGCACGCCGCGCACCACCCGCGCGGCTGAAAACCGCCAGCGGGCGCGGCATTCGCATTGACGCAACCAGCCGGCCACCTCGGCGGCTGGCCTCTCCGGGCGAGCGGCGATACCATCCGGGGAAGGCGCCGTTCCTTGCGCACGCCACGCCAGCCGCCGCCTTTTTGCACCACCGCACACGACCGACCACGATGCCATGCCCACGCCAGCCGCTGCCTCGACCCTGCCCGCCAGCCCGACGTCCGGCCTGATGCCCGACTTTTTCATCGGCCTCGTCCTTGGCCTCGCGCTTGGCATCTTCCTGGGCATTGCCGCGCTGCGCGCCCGCCATCACCGCCTGCAGGCAGCAAGGCCGACGCAGCCACTGCCAGCGCCTGCCGACAGCGCTCCGGACGATGACGGCAAGCTGCCGGCGACGGCGCAGAACCGCTTCATCGTCGCGCTCGGCCACGACCTGCAGCAGCCGCTCCATGCGCAGCGCCTCTTCATCGACGAACTCGCGCGCCTTTGCGACACGGAGGAAGCGCGGACGCTGCTGCAGCGCATCGAGGGCACCAACCGGACGATGAGCGAGCGTCTGCGCAACCTGCGCGATCTCGCCCGGCTGGAAGCCGGCAGCATCGTCCCCGAGCGCGCGCCGATCGACCTGCCGGCATTCTTCGCGCAGCTGGCGTCCACGCACACGCCGGCGGCCGAGGCCGCCGGTGTCCGGCTGCAATTCCTGGCACGGCCGCTGCGGCTGGAAAGCGACCCGGCACTGCTCGCCCGGCTGCTCGGCAGGCTGATCGGCAACGCCATCCGTTTCACGGACGGCACCGTCCTCGTCGCCGCACGGCGACGGGCCGGCGCGCTGCGCATCGAGATCCGTGACAATGGCCTGGGCATCCCGGCTGACGACGCGCGGCGCATCATCGCCGCCTTCCAGCAACTCGCCCGGCGCCGCGACGACCCCGGCATCGCCGTCATCACGCCGGACGACCTCAAGCCCGGCCTCGGCCTCGCCGTCACCCTGCGCATCGCCCGCCTGCTCGATGCCGACCTCCAGCTCCGTTCAGCACCCGGCGCCGGCAGCACCTTCGCCGTCACCCTGCCCTGCCGGCACGATGCAGCGCCGCCGGTCGCGGCGGACAGCGCGCCGCGCCTGGTCTTCCTCGGCAAGCCGGGCGACCTGTCCGGACGCCTCCAGGGCTGGGGCTACGCCGTCGAATTTGCCACCGACGCCGCTGACGCCGCTCAACTGCTCGGCGCCGCGCCGGGCATCCTGCTCGTCCTCGGCGATGGCGGCACGCAGCCGCCGGGCATTGACGCGCTGCTCGACGCGCATCGCGGCATCCTCGTCTCGCCTGCCGGCAGCGACACGCCGGCGCGCCGGGCGTATCACCTGCAAGAACCGGTCAGGCCGGCCCGCCTGCGCGCCCTGCTGCGCAGCCTGCACTGAACCGGCAAGCGGAGAACCCACCATGAAGAACGAACACGCTCCGGAAACCCCGGCCACGCGCTTCCTGAGGAAGCACGGCATCGCCCACTCGAACCATCTCTACGATTACGAGACGCATGGCGGCACGCGCGTCTCGGCGCGCGAACTGAACGTCGACGAACACGCCGTGGTGAAGACGCTGGTGATGGAGGACGAGCAGGCAAAGCCGCTGATCGTGCTGATGCACGGCGACCGCAAGGTATCCACCAAGGAACTGGCGCGGCAGATCGGCTGCAAGAAGGTCGAGCCATGCAAGCCGGAAGTCGCCAACCGGCACACCGGCTTCCTCGTCGGCGGCACCAGCCCGTTCGGCACGAAGAAGCCGATGCCGGTGTTCATCGAAACGAGCATCCTCGACCTGCCGCTGATCTACATCAACGGTGGCCGGCGCGGCTATCTGGTCGGCGTCCATCCGCACGACATCCTGCGCGTGCTGCAGGCACAACCGGTGAATGTGGCGCTGAAAGATTAGGCGAAGGCGCCGCGTTCTATGACGACGCCGACGCGGCGGACACCGCGCATCATGCCGAGTTTGGCTACCGAAACCTGCACCCACTGCGCGCCAAAATCCTCCAGCAGCAGCGTCGCCACGTATTCGGCGAGCTTTTCCAGCAGCTTGAAATGGCGTGCGCCGAGTTCGGCGCGCAGCCGCTCGGCGACCTCGGCATAGTCGATGGTGTCGCCGATGTCGTCGGAAGCACCGGCGGAGGCGGTCGAGGTACCGATGCGCAGACCGATCTCGATGGTCTGCGGCACGGCCTGCTCGCGCGGATAGATCCCGATGAGGGTGTCGACGCGAAGGTCGTCGATGAAGATGATGTCCATGGCGCGGTGTAGAATTCGGCGTCGCATTGTAACGTTGTCAGGCCCCGCCGCCGCAACGTCCGCAAGATCCGCCTCCGGCCATCCCTGTCGCCTTTACCTGCTGCCCTTTACCTGCTGCCCTTTACCTGCTGCCCTTTACCTGCTGCCCTTTCCTGCTGCCCTTTCCTGCTGCCCCTTTCCTGCCGCAAGCTCCCGCCACCAATGAATGCCAACCTGATCGTTCCTGCCGCCATTGCCGGCGCCTACCTGCTCGGCTCGGTACCCTTCGCCGTCATCG
>JAVFAT010000046.1:0-10571 GCA_034002385.1 Azospira sp.
CGGAGCTGCCGGAAATCGGCGAGGCCGCCTTCGTCGTCGGCATCTTCTCGCTGCTCGATACCTTGCTGAACATGCCGATGGACGAAGTGCTGGCGGCGCTGCCGGTGGCTCCGCCGATCACGCGCGCACTGGCCGAGCGCAGCGGCGCCCTCGGCCGCCTGCTCACCGCCATCGCCGAAGCCGATGCCGACCGGCTGGAAACGGCGGCCGCCCTGCTCCACGATCTCGGCATCACGCCGCAGGCACATACGGCGGCGCAGGTTTCGGCGCACGTCTGGGCATCCTCCATCAACATCGACGAGCACCCGTGACCCGATCCATCGCACGCTCCGCTTGTCGCATCGTTCACTTCCCGCGTGCGGGCCGGTGGCCCTCGCCTCCGTTCGCCGGGGCGCCCGCCACGCTTTCCTGACAGGCACCAGGACATGACGAACGGAAACGGGCGCTCATTTATCTCCGGCACGGCCGTCGGCAACGCCGGAAGCCACGCGGCACACACCGGCGCTATGCCCGACGAGCTTCCCGAATTCGAACTGAGCGCCCGGCTCTACGAGGCCGTCCTGCCAGCCGACGGGCCGCTGGTCGAGAGGAACGTGCTCGACCTCTGCCGCCAGGCGCTGCACAGCCCGGAAGGCTGCCTCGTGCTCGGCGATGCGCTCGTCGCCGACCCCGTCTGGGCCGATGTGCAGCAGCGCACGCGCGCCAGCGGCGAGCCGGCAGCCGGAACCACCAGAAGCGCCGACGGCGCCGGGGCGGCACGCCTCGGTCTCAGCCTGCGCTTCGCCGGCGAGACGCTCGGCTTTCTCGGCGTTGCCGGCCGCGCCGGTGGCTACGGCGCGGCGGAGCGGCGGCGTCTCGCCGACCTCGGCGCGCTCCTGGCGACGATCCTGCACGCGCGCGCCAGCCACGACCGGCGGCGGGAAGCGCAGGCGGAGAGCGAAAGCGCGCTTCGCCGGCAGGCGGAAATCCTCGACCAGATCCACGATTCGGTGATCACGATGGACCCGCAGGGCTACATCACCGGCTGGAACAAGGGCGCCGAGCGGCTGTTCGGCTACACGGCGGAGGAAGTCAGCGGGCGCAACATCCTGCTGCTCTACGCCGACGAAGACGAGGGGATGGAGGATTTCTACAATGCCTTCCTCGAAAACGGCAGCCGCGAAATCACCGTGCGCCGGCGCAAGAAATCCGGCGAGGTGTTCTGGGCCAGCGTTTCGCTGTCGCTTTCACACGCCGAGGACGGCACGCCGAACGGCTTGATCGGCTATCTCGTAGACATCAGCGACCGCCAGGATGCCGCCGAAAAACTGCGCCTGCACGCGCGCATCTTCGAGTGCGCCGGCGAGGCGATCCTCGTCACCGATGCCGGAGGGCGCACCGTTTCGGTCAATCGCGCCTTCTGCGACATCACCGGCTTCACCGAAAGCGAAGTGCTCGGCCAGTCGGCGACGGCGATGAAGCTCGGCCTGGCCGATCCGCATTCCGGGGAAGTGGGCGAGGCGCTGGAGACACGCGGGCGCTGGTCGGGCGAGCTGGACCTGCGCCGCCGCGACGGCGACGAATACCCGGCGTGGATCTCGCTCAATCTGGTACACGACGGGCGCGGCCAGCCGACGCACTACTGTTACCTTTTTTCCGACATCACCGAACGCCGGCAGGCCGAAGCGCAGATTCACCGCCTGGCCCACTTCGATCCGCTGACCGGGCTGCCCAACCGCGCGCTGCTGCATTCGCTGCTCGAACAGGCGATCACCGAGGCGCGCCGCCAGCACGGGCACGGCGCCGTGCTCTTCGTGAATCTCGACCGCTTCAAGCACATCAACGACTCCTTCGGCCACACGCCGGCCGATGCGCTGCTCGTCGAAGTCGCCCGCCGCCTCACCGGCAGCCTGCGCAAGGAAGACGTGGTCGCCCGCATCGGCGGCGACGAATTCATCGTCGCCCTCTCCGACATCACCCGCCGCGACCATGCCGCCATCGTCGCCCGCAAGCTGCTGGCGGCGCTGGCCGAACCGTTCATCATCGAAAAGTTCGAGGTCCTGCTGTCGGCCAGCATCGGCATCGCCGTCTTCCCCGATGACGGCAGCGACGCCGACACGCTGATCCGCAATGCCGACGTCGCCATGTACCGCGCCAAGCAGCTCGGCAACGGCAGCTTCCTCTATTACGCGCGCGAGATGAACCTGCGCTCGCTCGAACGCCTGAAGCTCGAAGGCAGCCTGCGCCGCGCGCTCGAACGCAGCGAGTTCCTGCTCCACTTCCAGCCGCAGCTTGATCTGGCCACGGGCCGCATCGTCGGCGCCGAGGCGCTGCTGCGCTGGCACCCGCCCGAGCGCGAACCGGTATCGCCGATGCAGTTCATCCCGGTGGCCGAGGAAACCGGCCTCATCATCCCCATCGGCGAATGGGTGATCACCGCCACCTGCCGGCAGTTGCGCGCCTGGCTCGACGCCGGGCTGCAGCCGGTGAAGGTGGCGGTCAACCTCTCGCCGCGCCAGTTCAGCCGCGACCTGCCGCGCACCGTGCTCGGCATTCTCGGCGCGCACGGTGTGCCACCGGAACTGCTCGAAGTCGAAATCACCGAAAGCATGTTGATGCACAGCGCCGACCCGGTCGTGGCGATGATGCAGGAGTTCGCCACCGCCGGCGTGTCGATGTCGCTCGACGACTTCGGCACCGGCTATTCCAGCCTCTCGTACCTGAAGCGCTTCCCCATCGACACGCTGAAGATCGACCAGTCGTTCGTGCGCGGCATTCCGGCCGACGACGACGACGTCGCCATCGCCACGGCGATCATCGGCATGGCCAAGGCACTGCGCCTGCGCGTCATCGCCGAGGGCGTGGAAACGGTCGCGCAGCGCGATTTCCTCGGCCAGGCCGGCTGCGACGAAATCCAGGGCTACCTGTTCAGCCGGCCGCTTCCAGCCGAGGACTTCGCGCGTCTGCTCGGCGAGGTGAACGGCTGAAGGCCGTGGCCCGCGCCTGAAATCTCCTCGCCACTGACGGCAGCCTCAGCCAAAGCCGTACCGCCCGTCCGGGCGAGGCTCGCGCATCAGCCCGTATCAGGCATTCATCATTCAGCCGCCGACGAAGGGATTGAAGCGGCGTTCGTCACCGAAGGTGGACATCGGGCCGTGCCCGGGGATGAAGGCGACGTCGTCGCCGAGCGGAAAGAGGCGCTCCCGGATCGAGCGGATCAGCGCCTCGTGGTCGCCCTTGGGGAAATCCGTGCGGCCGATCGACCCTTGGAAAAGCACGTCGCCAACGAGCGCCAGCCGGCTTTCCCGGTGGAAGAAGACGACGTGCCCCGGCGTATGGCCAGGACAGTGGATGACTTCAAGCTCGGCCTTGCCGACGCTGACGCGGTCGCCATCGACCAGCCAGCGATCCGGCGTGAAGGCACGCACCTTCGGAAAGCCGAACATCCGGCTCTGCTCGGGCATCCCGTCGATCCAGAAACGGTCGCCGACATGCGGGCCATCGACCGGAATCCCGCACTGCTCGGCGAGATCGGCAACGGCACCGGCATGGTCGATGTGGCCGTGCGTGACGAGAATCCGCTCCAGCGTCAGCCCTTCGCGCCCGACCACGCGCAGGATCGCCGGCAGGTCGCCGCCGGGGTCGCAGACGGCGGCGCGGCGCGTCTCCTCGCACCAGAGGATGGTGGCGTTCTGCTGAAAGGGGGTGACGGGAACGATGGCGTATTTCATGGCGAAGTCATGGCGAGAAAGCCGGCGGCCGGCGGAAGGCGCGATGATAGCACCGGCGCTTTCCTCGACCTGCCCCCGATCCGCGCTCAGACGATCTGCCGCCAGTCGAAGCCCGTTTCCTGCGTGGCGACGCCGATCCATTCGGGGGCACACGACAAGGCCCCGGCGAGCGCGGCAACGGCGAGTTCGGGACGGTTGTTCTCCTCCGACAGATGCGCGGCAACGACGTGCTGCAGGCGGCCGGTATCGATCCGCCGCAGCAGGTCGGCGGCGGCGGCGTTGTCGAGGTGGCCGAGACGGCCGGCGATGCGCTGCCTGAGCGAAGGTGGGTAGCGCGAAGCGGCGAGCATGTCGGCATCGTGATTGCATTCGAGCACCAGCGCGTCGCAGGCGTCGAGCATGGTTACCAGATGCGGGGTCAGGCAGCCGGCGTCGGTGAGCACGCCAAGGCGGCGGGCGCCGTCGGAAAAGACGTATTGCACCGGCTCGCGGGCATCGTGCGGCACCGGGTAGGGAAGGATCTGCAAATCGCCGATGGCATGGGCCGAGTGCCCATCGATGACGGAGAGCGCGGAATGTACGGAATGCGCCGACGCCTCCTCGCGCCCGGCGAGCGCGGCCAGCGTACCGTGGGTGAGCCAGAGGGGAATCGCGTGGCGCCGGGCAAGCCGGAAGACGCCGCCGGCGTGGTCGCCGTGTTCGTGCGTGACGAGAATCGCGGAAAGGGAATCGGGCGCGACGCCCAGCCGTTCCAGCCGAGAAACGGCGTCGCGCAGACCGAAGCCGCAGTCGAGGAGGACGCGCGTGCGCCCCGCCTCGACCAGCAGCGCATTGCCCCGGCTGCCGCTGCCGAGGGATGCGAAGCGGATCACTTCAACTGTTCGTGCAGCAGGCCGAGAATCTTCCTTGCCGTTTCCGAATCGTCGGCACCGCCTTCGCGCGTGAGCACGCCGACCGCCGACCGCTCACCGGCCTCGGCGACGTGGATACGGTACTGCATCCGCGAGAGCGCCGTCGTCTCGCTGCTCTTGAACGGATTCAGGCGGGCCAGCCAGCCCTCGCCGTCCTTCTTCGCGGTGGCGTCGGCGTCCGGATCGACGTAGCGGACGAAGTAAAGGCCCTTCGAGCGGTCGCTGTCCTCGACCGTGAAGCCGACGCGGTCGAGCGCCAGGCCGACACGCCGCCAGGCGCGGTCGAAACGCTCATTCACTTCGAGCACGCGGGCGCTGCCGGCGGCGCTGACGATGCGGGCACGTTCGGCCGGCGGCGTCTGCGACGTGGCGACGGCGACCGCCGCCTGTTTCTCCTCGATGCCGAAGCGCATCATCAGGCGGCGAAGCATCTCCGCTTCCAGCTCGGGATCGGCCGGACGCGGCTGCCACCGGGTCTGGTCGCGGCCTTCCGAAACGAAGATTTCGTACATGCCGCGATGGCTGATGAAGATGTCGGTCGTGCCCGGCTCGCTGCCGGGTTCGAGGCGCGTGCGGAACTTGTCGCGCTCGGCGCTGGAATAGAGCGAATCGATCACCCGGCCGAGGAAGTTGCGCAGGAAATCCTGCGGAATCTTCGCCCGGTTCTCGGCCCAGTCGGTTTCGATGATGCCGGCCTCGGGCACTTCGAGTTTTACGAGGAAACCGGTTTCCTGCCAGAACTCCTTGACCAGATCCCAGTGCTTTTCCGGCGTTCCCGGCACGACCAGCCAGCGCTGCGTACCGGCGCGCTCGATACGCACGTTGTCCACCGTCGGCAGCACGCTGCTGCTCCCCCTGGCCGCGCGCGCTTCCGGCTTGCGTTCGTTGGCATAGGCGGAGAAGGTCGCCTGGCCCCGGCCACCGCCGATGTCGGGCACGGCAAAACGGTCGTCCTGTGCCGGCGCGATCAGATCGGGCGGCGTTTCCAGGGTCGGCGCCCGGGCGGTTGTCTTGTAGTCGACCTTCTTGGTTTCCAGGCCGAGGGAACCGCAGGCGGCGAGCACGCAAAGCGAAGAAAGGAGGGCGAGGCGGGAAACGATGACCTTCATCTGTCCGTCCCCCGCTCAGGCCAGCGCGCCGGCCTGGCGCATGGCGGCGCGGACGCGCTCGTGGCAATCGGCGGAGAGCGGCGTCAGCGGCAGGCGGATGCCGCCGCGGATCAGCCCCTGCTGCTGGCAGGCCCACTTCACCGGAATCGGGTTGGCTTCGCAGAACAGGTGGCGGTGCAGGCCGAGCAGGCGGGCGTTGAGCGCGCTCGCCGTTTTCGCGTCGCCGGCGAGCGCGGCGACGCACATCTCGTGCATCAGGCGCGGCGCGACGTTGGCAGTGACCGAGATGGTGCCGTGCGCGCCAAGCAGGATCAGCGCGCAGGCCGAGGCATCGTCGCCGCTGTAGATGGCGAAGTCCGCCGGCGCGCGGACGATCAGGTCGGTGCCGCGCTCGATGTTGCCGGTGGCGTCCTTGACGCCGACCACGTTCGGAATTCCGGCGAGGCGCAGGATGGTGTCGTTGCTCATGTCGGCAACCGTGCGACCCGGCACGTTATAGAGGATCACCGGCAGGTCGACCGCTTCGGCGATGGCGCGGAAGTGCCGGTAAAGACCTTCCTGCGTCGGCTTGTTGTAGTACGGCACGACCGACAGGCTGGCGGCGGCGCCGACCTTCTGCGCGTGCCGGGTGAGTTCGATGGCCTCGGCCGTCGAGTTGGCGCCGGTGCCGGCGATGACCGGCACGCGGCCGGCAGCGCGTTCGACGGTGAAGCGGATCAGCTCGCCGTGCTCCTCGAAGTCGACCGTCGGCGATTCGCCGGTGGTGCCAACGATGACGATGCCATCGCTGCCTTCCTTGACGTGGTGATCGATCAGCCTGCCGAGGCTGTCGTAGTCGAGGCTGCCGTCCTCGTGCATGGGCGTGACGATGGCGACGATCGATCCGGTAATCATGTTCATTGCCTGTGCTGGAAAATTAAACCCGACGATTCTAACCCAACCGAAGGGCGGTGGAAGGGCGGTTTGCCAAGGATTGCGCGCTTCGCCGCACGCGCCGGCGACCGGCCCGGATGACGCAAGGCCGGCGATCCCGGTTCAGATTTCGGCGAGGACGCGGAGGTGGGCGGCAACGCTGCGCGCCAGCGCGGAAAGTATGTAGCCGCCCTCCAGCATCGAGACGACGCGCCCGCCGGCGTGGCGGGCAGCGACATCCTTCATCTGTCCGGTGACCCAGGCGTAGTCCTTCTCGACCAGTTTCATGCTGCCCATGTCGTCCTCGTAGTGAGCATCGAAACCGGCCGAAATCAGCACCATCTCCGGCTTGAAGTCGTCGAGGCGCGGCAGCCAGCAATCGGCGACGGCGGCACGGAACTCGTCGCCGCCGGAGCCGGCGGGCAGCGGCACGTTGCACATGTTCGGCGCCGGATCGTCGGCGCCGCTGTAGGGATAGAACGGATGCTGGAAGATGCTGCACATCAGCACCCGCTCGTTGCCCTTGAAAATGTCCTCGGTACCGTTACCGTGGTGCACGTCGAAATCGATGATGGCGACGCGCTTCAGGCCGTGCACCGCAAGCGCGTGGGCGGCGGCGACGGCAATGTTGTTGAAGAAGCAGAAGCCCATCGCGCTGGTGCGCTCGGCGTGGTGGCCGGGCGGGCGGACGGCGCAGAAGGCGTTCTGCGCCTTGCCCGCCATGACCAGGTCGACCGCCAGGCAACCGGCGCCGGCCGAGCGCAGCGCTGCCGACCAGGTGTGCGGACACATCGCCGTATCCGGATCGAGGTGGGCGATGCCGGTCATCGGCGAGGCCCGCTTCAGGCGTTCGAGGTGCGACGCCGGATGCACGCGCAGCAGTTGCTCGAAGCTCGCTGCCGGCGCCTCGTGGTAATCGAAGTAGGCATCGATGCCCTGCGCGATGAGATGGTCGCTGATGGCGGTGAGACGGGCGGGCGATTCCGGGTGGAACGAACCCATGTCATGCAGTTGGCAATCCCTGTGGGTGATGAATGCAGTCGTATTCAATTGGCCTGTCCCTGCGCGTGCGATTGCGCTCGTGATTGCGCTTGTGATCGCGCTTCTGCCTGCGGCGTGCCCGCCGTCGATGCCGTTGCCGCCCCCGCTATAATCGGCGGGAAGACGCCAACGCCCCCTGCGCGTTTCGCGTTCGTTACGGTATGCGTTCCGCGTTTGTTTCCTGCTCGTTCGCCCGTTTTCACGGGTTTTCATTATCAACCCTTTTCCCGCACCGCCACAAGCCATGAGCGACCACCGCCGCGCCCTTGCCGACACCATCGCCGCCGCCGACGGAATCATCCTCGGCAAGGAGCGGCAGATCCGCCTGGCCTTCGCCTGCCTGCTCGCGCGCGGCCATCTGCTGATCGAGGATCTGCCCGGTGTCGGCAAGACGACGCTGGCGCACGCGCTGGCGCGACTGCTCGGCCTCGACTTCGCCCGCATCCAGTTCACCAGCGACCTGCTGCCGGCCGACATCGTCGGCGTTTCGATCTACGACCGCGAACAGACCGCCTTCCGCTTCCTGCCGGGGCCAGTCTTCGCCCAGGTGGTGCTCGCCGACGAGATCAACCGGGCAACGCCGAAGACACAGAGCGCGCTGCTCGAAGCAATGGAGGAACGACAGGTAACAGCCGAAGGCGAAACCCGCCGGCTGCCGGCGCCTTTCTTCGTCATCGCCACGCAGAATCCCTCGCGCCAGATCGGCACCTTCGCGCTGCCCGAATCGCAGCTCGACCGCTTCCTGATGCGCATCGAACTCGGCTACCCGGACCGCGCCGCCGAACGCCAGCTGCTCACCGGCGGCAATCCGCGCGCGCGCCTCGACACGCTGCCGGCGACGCTCACGCCGGCCGGGCTGGAGCAGTTGCAGCAGCAGGCGGCGGCGGTTCATGCGGCGGCACCGCTGATCGATTATGTGCAGGCGCTGGTCGAAGGCACGCGCCACGACCCGGCCTTCGCGCACGGCCTGTCGCCGCGGGCGGCGCTGGCCCTGCTTGCCGCCGCCCGCGCCTGGGCCTTCATCGACGGCCGCAACATGGTGCTTCCGGAGGACGTGCAGACCGTGCTGCCGGCGGTCGCCGCGCACCGGCTTGCCCGGGCGCAGGGCGACGGCCACGCCGGCGACGAGGACATCGCGGCCATCGTCCGGCGCACGCCGCTGCCGTGAGCGGCATCGTCGACGGCATCCAGCGCCGGCTGCTCCGTTCCGGCGGCGATGAACGGCTGCCCATCGTCCTCGACCGGCGACGGATCTTCGTCCTGCCCTCGGCCGCTGGTGTTACCCACGCTACGGTGCTGGCCGTGATGCTGATCGCCGCCATCAACTACAACCTCGGCCTCGGTCACGCCCTCGTCTTCCTCCTTGCCGGACTCGGGCTGGTGGGGATGGTGCACGGCTTTCGCAACCTCGCCGGGCTGGCCATCATGCCCGGCCGCGCCGAACCGGTATTCGCCGGCGACATCGCACGCTTCCCGCTCCATCTCGCCAATAACCGACACGAGCCGCGCCTCGCCCTCGACCTCCGTTTCCGGAAGGATCGCGGCGCGGCACGCGTCGATGTGCCAGTGAATGACACGGTACGCATCGACGTACCAGGGAATGGCACGGCACGTATCGACGTACCGTGTGCAGCCCCCCGGCGCGGCTGGCTCGTTCCCGGCCCGCTGCTGCTCGAAACGCGCTACCCGCTCGGCCTCTTCCGCGTCTGGAGTCTTCCGGCGCCGCCGCTGCGCGTGCTCGTGCATCCACGGCCGCTGCACCGCCCGCTGCCACCACCGCTGCCGGTCGTCGATCCGGGCAGTGCGCGCGGCGAGGCCGGCGACGAGGATTTCGCCGGGCTGCGGCCGCGCCAGCCGGCCGATTCGCCGCGACACGTCGCCTGGAAGGCGGTCGCCCGCGATGCCGCCGACGGCCCGTTGCCGGTCAAGCATTTCGCCGGCGGCGGCAGCGAGGAACTGTGGCTCGACTGGGCGCTGACCGCAAACGAGGGCGATGCCGAAACGCGCCTTTCCATCCTCGCCGGCTGGGTGCTGGCAGCCGACGCCGCCGGCATCGCCTACGGCCTGCGGCTGCCGGAACGTCGCCTCGCGCCGGCACACGGCGGCGCGCACCGCGACGCCTGCCTGGAAGCCCTCGCGCTCCACTGAGCGCCAACGACCATGTGGAAACGACGCCCGCCCGCCACCGAAACGCTGGAGCGCGGCTGCTTCCCCTGGCTGCTCGCCTGCGTGCTGGCGACCGTCGCCCCGCACGCCAGCCATCTGCCGCCCTGGCTCGCCATCGCCGTCGGCGCGGCGCTGCTCTTCCATGCCCGGGCCTGGCGGCAGCGGCGGCCACCGCCGCCGCGCTGGCTGCTGCTGCTCGTCCTCGTCGTCGCCGCCATCGGCATCCATGCCGAGTACCGGACGCTGTTCGGACGCGATGCCGGCGTCGCCATGCTGGTCTTGCTGGCGACGCTCAAACCCTTCGAGGCGCGCACCCGGCGCGATGCCATCGTCGTCGTCATGCTCGGCTTCTTTCTGCTGCTGACGCACTATTTCTACTCGCAGAGCATCGCCACCGGCCTCTGGCTGCTCGCCGCCGCCACCCTGCAGACGGCGACCCTGCTGCGGCTCTTCGGTGGCCCCCGGCCGCTGCCGCAGATCGCCCGCCAGGCGGCGGCGCTACTGCTCCAGGCCAGCCCCTTCATGCTCGTGCTCTTCCTGCTTTTCCCACGCGTCTCCGGGCCGCTGTGGGGCTTGCCGCAGGACGCGCACAGCGGCCGCAGCGGGCTGTCGGAAAGCATGGCGCCGGGCGACATCGCCAACCTCGTGCAGAACGGCGAGATCGCCTTCCGCGCCCGCTTCGCCGGCCCGCCCCCGGTCAATTCGCAGCTTTACTGGCGCGG
>JAVFAT010000047.1:0-10391 GCA_034002385.1 Azospira sp.
GTGCGAGCTTCGGCACGCTCGGCTATGCGCAGACGGCGGCGGGTTTTCCGGTGGCGCTCGCCGGCCGCGCGACGACCGCCTACAACCTGCTCGTCTTTGCCGGCGCCTTCGGTGCGCAGTGGGGGATGGGGGTGGGCATCGACCTGCTGGCCGGCGCCGGGTACACGCAGGCCGAGGCGCTGCGCGTCGTCTTTGCCGGGCTGCTCGCCATGCAGTTCGTCGCCGGCCTGTGGTTCCTTGCCGCCGGCCGCCGCCTGAAGGAACGGGCCGCCTGAAAAAGCAGAGCGCGGGTCATTCCGGTGGCGCCACCGGCGCGCTTTCCGCCGCTGACTTTCCCGTTTTCTTTTCCACTTCCTTTCGCGCCGCTTTTTCCGCGCGCTTGTCGGGATTGCCTGCGGAGTCCTTGCCGGCGTTCTTTTCCGCACTTTTTCCTGCGTTCTTATCTGCGTCTTTATCTGCATTTTTCCCCGCTGCCGCCGGCGTGCCGCCGTGCAGGCACTCGCGCAGGAACTCGCAGCGCGCCATGCCCTTGCGGCCGCGCGCTTCGGCGTGGCAGGCCTTCATCCGCAGCTGATACGGCAGCGCTGCCGGCGCGCCGGCAGACGGCGGTGGCTCAGCCGCACCGGCAAGGGTGGCGATGCAGAGGGCGGCGGCAGGCAGGGCGAAACGGAGCGGGCGCATGTCAAAGGCAAATGAAGGCGCGAAGGGCCGAGCGTAACAAAACCGGAAGCAAGCGCAATCGTCAGGACATCCGCATGGAGAAGGCGCGGCCGGCGGCCCCGCCATGGCAGTACCCGGCGAAAAGGCGGATAATCCGGCCTTTCCGTATTTCCGGCGCCATCATCATGACCCGACCCCGCAACGACAATTTCCTCCGTGCCCTGCTCAAGGAGCCGACCGATCACACGCCGTTGTGGCTGATGCGCCAGGCGGGCCGCTACCTGCCGGAATACTGCGAGACGAGAAAACGTGCCGGCAGCTTCCTCGACCTGTGCAAGAACAAGGCGCTGGCCTGCGAGGTGACGCTGCAACCGCTCGCCCGCTACGATCTGGATGCCGCCATCCTCTTCTCCGACATCCTCACCGTGCCCGACGCGATGGGGCTCGGCCTCTACTTTGCCGAGGGCGAGGGGCCGAAGTTCGAGCGGCCGCTGACCGAGGAGTGGGCGATCCGCGACCTCGCTGCACCCGATCCCTTCGATCACCTGCGCTACGTGATGGACGCCGTGTCGGAAATCCGCCGCGCGCTCGACAATTCGGTACCGCTGATCGGCTTCTCCGGCAGCCCGTGGACACTGGCCTGCTACATGGTCGAGGGGGGTTCGTCGAGCGACTACCGCAAGGTCAAGACGATGATGTACGACCGCCCCGACCTGATGCATCACATCCTGTCGGTGACGACCGACGCCGTCATCGCCTACCTCAACGCCCAGATCGACTCCGGCGCCCAGGCCGTAATGATCTTCGACTCGTGGGGCGGTGCGCTGTCGGCGGCGGCCTACCAGGAATTCTCGCTGGCCTACATGCGGAAGATCGTCGCCGGCCTGAAGAAGGAGAAGGACGGCGAGAAGATCCCGTCGATCGTGTTCACCAAGGGCGGCGGTCTGTGGCTCGAATCGATCGCCGACATCGGCTGTACCGGCGTCGGTCTCGACTGGACGATCGACATCGGCGAAGCTCGCCGCCGCGTTGGCGACAAGGTCGCGCTGCAGGGCAACCTCGACCCGAATGTGCTCTTCGCCTCGCCCGAGAAGGTCGCCATCGAGGCAAGGAAGGTGCTCGACAGCTACGGCCCGGGCAACACTGGCCACGTTTTCAACCTCGGCCACGGCATTTCGCAGTTCACGCCGCCGGAGCACGTCACGGCGCTGGTCGAGGCGGTGCACGGCTACCGGCGCGGTTGATGCGGTAGCGGACGGGGGCCGCGGTCAGGCCCCGGACGGGCGGCGGGCAACACCGTCCGCGCCGCGCCGGGGTGGCTGCAAAATCCGGGGCAAAAAACACGAAATCCGGTTGACTTATGCACAGAATTTCCGGCCGTCGGTGAGCGCCGGAGAAAACCCCAACAAAATCAGCTACATTAAGGCAAGCCATTGATTCTAAAAGGATACTGACTTGCCTTTTTTTGCGGCAGAGTAAGTGAAGCCCTTGTGGCACGGCCGATTGGGCGAACCGGGCCGGCGTAATCCACAGAGTTATCCACAGAAATTGTGAACAACAAAAAAAGGCTTTCTGGAGCAATGGTTTGCGGATGATTTCCAGAAGACGGGCGAAGAACGCGCCCTAAGTCGACCTTGAACGGGAGCCGCGTTGCCGCCGATGCCCATCCTCCACCCCACCGCCGGACGCGTTGCCGGGCCGCTGCCGTGATCCTCGTCCGCGTCGCCCTCGACCTTCCCCTCCACCGCTGCTTCGACTACCTCGCCCCCGATGCGACGGCGGCCGACATCGGCTGCCGCGTGCGCGTCCCCTTCGGCCGCCGTTCAGTCACCGGCGTCATCGTCGAGCTGCCGGCGGCCAGCGAGTTCGCGCCGGAGCAGCTGAAGCCGGTCGACGAGATCCTGCGCGAGCCGTGCCTGCCGGCCGACTGGTTCCGCCTCTGCGAATTCTGTTCCGCCTACTACCAGGCGCCGCTCGGCGAGGTCATGCTGTCCACGCTGCCGGCTGGGCTGAAGCGCCTCGATCCGCCGAAGCCACGCACGCCGAAGCTGGCGAAAACCCTGCCGCCACCCTCCCCGGCGCCCGAACTCACCGCCGAGCAGGCGGCGGCTCTCGCTGCTGTGCGCGCCGCCGGCGCCGGTTTCAAGCCCTTCCTGCTGTTCGGCGTCACCGGCAGCGGCAAGACCGAGGTCTACCTGCGGCTGATCGCCGACGTGCTGGAACAAGGCGGCCAGGCACTGCTGCTGGTGCCGGAGATCAACCTGACGCCGCAGCTGGAAGCGCGCGTCGCCGCGCGTTTCCCTGCCGCCGGGCTGGTCAGCCTGCACAGCGAGCTGACCGAGGCGGCACGGCTCAGGAACTGGCAGGCGGCGCATTCCGGCCGCGCGCGCATCGTCCTCGGCACCCGGCTGGCCGTCTTCGCGCCGCTACCGGATCTCGCGCTGATCGTCGTCGACGAGGAACACGACCCGTCGTTCAAGCAGCAGGACGGGATGCGCTACTCGGCGCGCGACGTTGCCGTCTTCCGCGCCCGCGACCGTGGCGTGCCGATCGTCCTCGGCTCGGCGACGCCGTCGCTGGAGAGCTGGGCCAACGCCACGGCGCCGGAGATGCGCGGCCGCTACACCCTGCTCGAATTGAAGGAACGCGCCGTCGAGCGCGCCCGGCTGCCCGCCGTGCAGCGCATCGACCTGAGGAAGGAGAAGGCCGAGGAAGGCCTCTCCGGCATCCTGCTCGAAGCCATCGAAAAGCGTCTCGTGCGCGGCGAGCAGAGCCTGGTCTTCCTCAACCGTCGCGGCTACGCGCCGGTGCTCGCCTGCACCGCCTGCGGCTGGATCTCGCAGTGCAAGCGCTGCGCCGCCAACCTCGTGCTGCACCTCAAGGACCGCCGGCTGCGCTGCCACCACTGCGGCTTCGAGACGCGCATCCCGAAGGCCTGCCCGACCTGCGGCAACCAGGACATCCACCCCTTCGGCCGTGGCACGCAGCGGCTCGAAGAATTCCTCACCGGGCGTTTTCCGCAGGCGCGCATCCTGCGCGCCGACCGCGATGCGGCGAAGAGCCGCAAGCAGTGGGAGGCGCTGGTCGAGAAGATCCACGCCGGCGACGCCGACATCCTCGTCGGCACGCAGATGCTGGCCAAGGGCCACGACTTCCCGAAGCTGACGCTGGTCGGCGTCATCGGTGCCGATGCCGCACTGTTCGCCGCCGACTGCCGCGCGCCGGAGCGCCTCTTCGCGCAGCTGATGCAGGTCGCCGGCCGTGCCGGCCGCGCCGAGCTGCCGGGCGAGGTGCTGATCCAGACGCAGTACCCGGATCACCCGCTCTACGCGGCGGTGGTGAATCACGACTACCCGGCCTTTGCCGCCTCGCAGCTGGCCGAGCGCAAGGTGGCCGGCTTTCCGCCCTATGGCTTCCAGGCGATGCTGCGCGCCGAGGCGCCGCAGATGGCCGATGCCATCGCCTTCCTCGCCACCGCCCGCGCCTGGCCGGGCGCCGAGGCGCATCCGGCGGTGACCTTGTACGACCCGGTGCCGATGCGCCTGGCCCGGCTGGCCAGCCTCGAACGCGGCCAGCTGCTTGCCGAATCGCAGTCGCGGCCGGCGCTACAGGCTTTCCTGAGCGAGTGGCGGCAGGCGGTCGAGGGCATCAAGGCGCCGTCGCGCCTGCGCTGGCATCTCGAAGTCGATCCGCTGGAATTCTGATTCCGGCATTCCGGCACTCCGGCTACGGTGATGCGGCCGTGCCGTCCCGCATGAGGGCGGGAATTTTTCATCGAGCATCGTCGGGCGCACTGCCGGCGTACTCGTCTACCCGGGAGCGCCGACCCCGCTCCGGCTTTCCGCGCGGGCCGCATCCTCTGCCGGCCCGGCGTTTCCGTCCGCCATCACCGACGAGATCCGCCAGGTGCCGCGGCCGGCGGCCTTGGCCCGGTACATCGCCTCGTCGGCGGCTTTCAGCAGCGCCTCGCGGCGCGTGCCGTGGCGCGGATGCACGGCGATGCCGATCGAGGTGCCGATGTGCACCGTGTCCGAGCCGACAACGAAGGGTTCGGCGATGCGCGCGATGATCATCTCGGCGATACGGGCCGTCGAGGCGTCGCCATTGGAATCGCGCAGCAGCAAGACAAATTCGTCACCCCCCAGACGCGCCACGGTATCGGTTTCGCGCACCGCCTCGCGCAGGCGGGCGGCGACCTGGATCAGCAGGGCATCGCCGGCGTCGTGGCCGAGCGAGTCGTTTACGCGCTTGAAGCCGTCGAGATCGAGGAAGAGCAGCGCAAAGGTTTCGGCCCGGCCGTTTTCACCGGGTCGCAGCGCCTGCTCGATCTGCTCGTTCAGGCTGAGGCGGTTCGGCAGCGCGGTCAGCGCGTCCAGCAAGGCCATGTTGCGGATTTTTGCCTCGTTGTACTTGCGCTCGGTGACGTCGATGTAGATGCTGACGAAGCCGCCGTCCGGAATCGGCGCGCCGATGATCTCCAGCGTCCGGCCGTTCGGGCGAGTGCGCTCGATCTTGTGCAGTTGCGGGGTGCGCGCCCGCGCCATCGACACCGCCAGCTGCTCCTGCGGATCGCCCGGCCCGTAGTCGCCGCGGGCGATGTTGAAGCGCACGAAATCCTCGAAGCGGAGGTTGTCGCGCGCCATCAGCGAATCGGGGAAATCCAGCAACGACTGGAAGGGCGCGTTCGCGGCAACCAGGCGCAGGCTGCCGTCGAACAGCGAGATGCCGCCGGGGAAATTGTCGATGATCGTCTTCAGCACCTGATGCTGGTGTGCGATCTGCTCGGCGCTGCGCTTCTGCTCGGTGATGTCGGTATAGGTCGTGACGAAGCCCGAGATGCGGCCGCCGAAACGGAACGGGTAGCCGTCGACGAACAGCGTGCGGCCGTCGCGTGCCGCCCGCTCGAAGCGGTGCGGCTCGAAGCGGCGGGCCAGCGCCGCCCGCTCGGCAACCAGGGTCTGCGGATCGCCCGGCCCGTATTCACCGCGCTCGGCCGGATAGCGGATCAGCTCCTCGAAACGCACGTATTTGTAAACGGCGCCCTGCGGCAGGCCGAGGATGTCGTAGATGTGGTCGTTCCAGAAGAGCAGGCGGAGATCTTCGTCGAACACCGTGACCCCGACCGGCAGGCCGTCGATCAGCGCGTGCAGCTGGCTCAGCACTTCCTCGCGTTCGGCCTCGATCTGCTTCTCGCGCGTGATGTCGTGGAAGGTGCCGGCGAAGCGTCGTTCGCCCTTGCGCTCGATCGGCACGCCCTTGATGACGACGGTCGCCTTCTGTCCGCGATGGCTGACGAGACGCAGTTCCAGGTGCAATGCCAGCCCGCTGCGCACGGCCTGGTCGAGTGCGGCGAGCAGGCGCCGCCGCTCGGCGCTGGCCATCACCTCGCGCAGGCGCGGCGGGTTTTCGCGCGAACTGCCGGTGAGCGAGGAGAGCAATTCGAGGGAATGCGGCGGCAGGCTGAGCGCATGTGTCTTCGGGTCGTACTCCCAGTAGCCGATGCGCCCGAGCCGCTGGATCAGTTCGAGCTGATCCAGTTCCGGCGCCCTCTCCTCATCGCAGGCAGCAGAATCCATCGCCTTTTCCTTCCCGTCCGGTGCGCCCCCCCGAGCTGTCGTTGCAGGCTACTCCCGGCGTCCTGTCGATGCAATCCGCAGCGCAGCAGTGCCGATGCTGGCACGCAGCTTGCGAGAAACCCCGTCCGCAACCACAGGAGACGAATCATGAAGATCACCGAATCCGGCGTCTGCATGGAAGCCCGGCATTCGCTCGTGCAGGACTGGCGCATGGAATCCGAAATCGCGTTCGAAGGCTTTCGCGGTGCGCTGCGCGAGGCCGATGCCGCCAACGCCGCAGCGACCGCCCTTCCCGCAGCCGACGGCCGCTTGCGCCTGTGCCTGATGCTGGAGCAGATGCTCGCCTCGATCATGGCGGCGCTGACAGGCGAAAAATGCCGCTGCCGGATGGGCGACATTGCCGTCGCGCCGCCTTTTGCCGATCCGGCAGAAGGGCGGGGTGGCGCCGCCCGTACGCTGGAATGGCAGCGGCGCGTCGTCGAACACGTCGCCGAAAGGGAGCGCACCGAATTTGCCGCCAGCGGCAAGGTGCGGACCGCCGACGGCCGCGAGATCGATTTCGACCTTTCGCTGACGATGTGCCGCGAGTTCGAATGCACGCGCGAATACGAGGAAAGCGGCCGCATCGAGCTGCGCGACCCGCTGGTGATCAACTATGCCGGCCGTGCCGCCGAACTGACCGACCTGCGCTTCGACTTCGACCTCGACGCCGACGGTCGCTCCGAATCATTGCCGATGCTGGCGCGAGGCAGTGGCTACCTGTGTCTGGACGGCAACGACAACGGCCGCATCGACGACGGCCGCGAGCTGTTTGGTGCCCTCTCCGGCGACGGTTTCGCCGACCTGAAGCAGCACGACGCCGACGGCAACGGCTGGATCGACGAGGCCGACCCGGTTTTCGCCGCGCTCGGCGTCTGGTTCCCGGACGGTGAACTGAAACCGCTGAAGGAAACCGGCGTCGGCGCGCTCCATCTCGGCAGCGCCGCCAGCAGTTTCGCGCTGAAGGATGCCGACAACGCGCTGCTCGGCCAGATCCGCCGCAGTGGGGTTTATCTCAACGAGGACGGCAGCGCCGGCAGCTTGCAGCAGATCGATCTCGGCGTCACCGCCCGCCAGGGTTAGCGGCCTGCCGGGGCCGATGCGGCGGGTGCCGTGAGGCAAGCGCGCTACTGGCCGGCGGCGACGCCATATTCCTGGCGGTAGGCGGTAACCGCTGCGGCATGGGCTGCCAGGTCGGCGCGCTGGCCGAGGAAGGCGAGCAGATCGTCGAGCGTGGCCACCGCCACCACCGGGATGCCGTAGTCGCGCGTCACTTCCTGCACCGCCGACAGCGTGCCGGTGCCGCGCTCCATGCGGTCGAGTGCGATGACGACGCCGCCGGGCACGGCGCCGGCGGCGCGGATGGTCTCGACCGATTCGCGGACCGAGGTGCCGGCGGAGATGACGTCGTCGACGATCAGCACGCGGCCCGCAAGCGGTGCGCCGACCAGCGTGCCGCCTTCGCCGTGATCCTTCGCTTCCTTGCGGTTGTAGGCGTAGGGCAGGTTCATTCCCTGTTGCGCGAGCGCCATGGCGGTCGCCGCCACCAGCGGAATGCCCTTGTAGGCCGGCCCGAAGAGCACGTCGATGTCGAGGCCGCTGGCGCGGATCGCCTTGGCGTAGAATTGCGCCAGCCGGTCGAGCGAGGCGCCGTCGTTGAACAGCCCGGCGTTGAAGAAATAAGGCGAGAGGCGGCCCGCCTTGGTCTTGAACTCGCCAAAACGCAGCACGTTGCGGTCGACGGCGAACTCGATGAATTCCTGACGAAAGTCCATTCTCAACTCTTGTTTTCGATCATGCGCCGCCCGTCCGGCGCGGGGCGCCCATGTTACGCATCATCACACTCAACCTCAACGGCATCCGCTCGGCCTGGAACAAGGGGCTGCTGCCCTGGCTCGAAGCGCAGGATGCCGACGTCGTCTGCCTGCAGGAACTGAAGGCGCAGGATGCCGACCTCGGCGCAGCGATGCGCGCGCCCGCCGGCCTTTCCGCCCATTATCACCACGCCGAGAAGAAGGGCTACAGCGGCGTCGGCCTGTGGTGCCGGCAACAGCCGGATCGCGTCGTCGAAGGCTTCGGCGACGGCCCGGCGCGGGAGTTCGACGCCGAGGGCCGCTTCATCCGCGCCGATTTCGGCAATCTCTCGGTCGTTTCGCTCTACCTGCCGTCCGGTTCCAGCTCGCCGGAGCGGCAGGAAGCCAAGTTCCGCTTCATGGACGCCTTCCTGCCCCGGCTGGCCGACATGGCGAAGGAAGGGCGCGACATCGTCGTCTGCGGCGACTGGAACATCGCGCACAGGGAAATCGACCTGAAGAACTGGAAGTCGAACCAGAAGAACTCCGGCTTCCTGCCCGAGGAGCGTGCCTGGATCAGCCGCGTGCTCGACGAGGCTGGCTGGGTCGACGTCTACCGGCAACTGCACCCCGAGGCCACCGATGCCTGCTATACGTGGTGGTCAAACCGCGGCCAGGCCTGGGCGAAGAACGTCGGCTGGCGTCTCGACTACCAGCTGGCGACGCCCGGACTCGCCGCCCGTGCCCGTGCTGCCACCGTCTATAAGGAACAGCGCTTCAGCGACCACGCGCCGCTGATCGTCGATTACGCAGTCTGATTGCCTATCGTCACGCGACACGCTACGCTTGTTCTCCCCGGATCAAACCACAAGGAAAGCATCATGGCCGACACCAACGACACCCTTGCCTCCAAGGAAAAGCTCGTCTCCGACATGAAGATCGTCATTGCCGATACCGAAGAAATCCTGCGTGCCACGGCCAGCCATGCCGGCGAGAAGGTCGGCGAACTGCGCGAGCGCATCCAGGAGCGTCTGCGTGACGCCAAGGTTCGCCTGCAGGATGCCGAAGCCGCGCTGCGCGACAAGACCAAGGCCGCTGCCCGCGCCACCGACGATTTCGTGCATGAGCACCCCTGGCAGGCCGTCGGCGTCGCCGCCGCCATCGGCCTCGCGCTCGGCGTGCTCATCGGTCGCCGCTAAGACCGGCCGATGGCGACCTCTCCGGGCGGCAGCGAGGCCGGCGGCCTCCTTGCCGCCCTGCGCAATTCGGCGGCGACACTGCTCGTCGCGGCGCGCACGCGCATCGAACTGGCCGGCAACGAGCTGGCCACGGAGCGCATCCGTCTGGTGCGCATGGCCCTGCTCGCGGTCGGTGCGCTGTTCTGCCTCGGCCTCGGCATCCTGCTGCTGTTCGCCCTCGTCGTCGCGCTCAACTGGGAGCAGCGGACGCTGATCCTCGGCGGCGGCGCGGCCGTCTTCCTGATCGGTGGCGGCCTTTTGCTCTTCGCGGCGCTGCGCGCCAACGACCGTCGGCAGACCTTCGCCGCCACCATTGCCGAACTCGAAGAGGATGTGCGCCAGCTCCGCGCCATGGCCGCCGATGGAAAAAAAGCTGATTGAACTGAGCCTGCAACGCGGGCGCCTGCAGGAGCGCATCGCCGCCCAGCGCGGTACGCTGGCGGTGCAGTTGCGGCCCGTCGCTGGCACCCTCGACGCCGCCGATCGCGGCTTTGCCATGCTGCGCAGCGGTATCGCCTGCCTGAAACGTCACCCGCTCGAAACCGGCGCGGCGGTTGCCCTGCTGGCCGCGCTGCGGCCGCGACGGGCCTGGCGTCTGGGGCGTCGCGCGCTGCTCGCCTGGCATCTCTGGCGTCGGGCGCGGGCGCAGCTGGCCGCCGCCGGCTTCGATTTTTCGCGTCCGGCCGCGTGATCACGGGTCGGGGTGCAGGCCACGCCCGAGAGGACGAGGTCGAGCGGGGCGAGTTCGTTCCGGAGGCGAAGACGCTCCTGTCCTGTGGCCTGTCCTGTGGCGAGGAAGCGCCTGCCTCCCGGCGGGAGCGACCGACGTCGTCGCCCGCGAAGCGCGGTGCCCTCGGAAGCGTGTTCGAGCGCCTGCTCGCCGTGCAGAAGCGTGAGGCCCGGCGGGTGCTTGTCGAACTGCTGGCCGTGCGCGGGCTGATGCCGCTGCTGATGAAGGCGCGCAACGGCAACCCGTGGAGCGCCGCCGAGAAGACCGAACTGTTGTCGCAGCTGCGCCGCCTCTCCCGCCTCTCGCCCTACCTGCTGTTCCTGCTGCTGCCCGGTTCGGCGCTGCTGCTGCCGGT
>JAVFAT010000048.1:0-10347 GCA_034002385.1 Azospira sp.
GGGCGGCGAACCGACCGCCCCGCCATACAAAAAGAAGCTCTCCGGCAGGGACACTCGAAAAAACGGCAGGAGCAAGAGAGGGGCAACAATGTCACAAGGGCATACTTCGGTTGCGCGGAAGCTCATTTTCATCCTCGCATCCAGCATCACCATCATTCTCGCTGCGGCCGCCATCGGCCTGTCCACCTTCCTCACCAACAAGCTCGAACAGAAGGCGCTGGAAAGCCTGCAAGGCACCAACCGCATGGTGATCGACATGATCGACACCTACAACCGTTCGCTGGAACAATCCGTCCAGCGGCTCGGCCAGGTCTTCGCCGCCAGCTACGGCCAGCCATTCTCGATGGATCCGGCGGGAACGCTGTACCACGGACACGAGCCGATCACGCTTGGCAACACCACCATTCCGGATCGTTTCACGGCGCTGACGCACGTCAACGCGACGGTGCTGACGAGGAAGGGTGACGACTTCGAACGTACCTCGACCTCGGTCAAGGATGAGAAGGGCAACCGCGCTTCCGGGATTCCGCTCGGCGCCGGCCATCCCGGACGGGAGGCCCTGCTGAAGGGGCAGCCCTACACCGGCAAGGCGAAGATGCTCGGCCGCGACTTCATGACCCACTACCTGCCGATCAGGAGCGCCGACGGCCAGGTGGTCGGCGCCTTCTTCGTCGGCATGGATTTCACCGAAGGGCTGGCGGCACTCAAGCAGAAGGTGCTGGCCGTGAAGATCGGCGTCACCGGCTATCCCTATGCGCTCGACGCCGGCCGCGACAAGGGCGTCCTCACCATCCATCCGGCAAGTGAAGGCAAGCCGCTGCTCGACATGAAGGATGTGAACGGCAAGGCCTTCGTCGCCGAAATGATGGAGCGGAAGAACGGCATCGTCACCTACTGGTGGCAGAACCCCGGCGAGTCCGAGGCGCGCGAGAAGGTCGTCGCCTACGACCACTATCCCGAGTGGAACTGGCTGATCGCCTCCGGCAGCTATCTCGACGAATTCAACGCGGAAGGCAAGGAAACCGGGCGCGGCATGTTGATCCTCACGCTACTGCTGATCCCCGTCGTCGTCGGGCTGGTCTGGTGGAGCACGCGGCGCTGGATCGCGCGGCCGCTGGAAACGGCAATGGCCGTCGTCACGCACGTCGCCGACGGTGATTTCACGCATCGCATCGAAGCGCACGGCAACGATGAAATCGGCCGTCTGATGGCCTCGCTGGCCGGGATGCAGGCACACCTCGCCGACACCATCCGCAAGGTGCGCGACACCGCCGTCGGCGTCTCCGCCGACGCCGAGCAGCTCAACAGCGCCGCCTCGACCGTCGCCCGTGACTCGCAGACGCAGGCCGAGGCCACCAGCAGCATGGCCGCTTCGGTCGAGCAGATGAACGCCAGCATCGACATGATTTCGCAGAACGCGGGCGACGTGCAGGCCATCACCGCCGAATCGGAAGAGGTATCGAAGGAAAGCTCGGGCACCATCCAGGAAGCGGTGGCGGCAATGAACCGCATTGCCGAGACGGTGAGAAACACCTCGCAGGCCGTGGCGGCGCTCGGCAACGAAATCGAACAGATCTCGGAAATCGCCAGCGTCATCAAGGAGATCGCCGATCAAACCAACCTGCTGGCGCTCAACGCAGCGATCGAGGCGGCGCGCGCCGGCGAAGCCGGGCGCGGCTTTGCGGTGGTCGCCGACGAAGTGAGAAAACTCGCCGAACGCACGACGAAATCGACGCACGAGATCGGTGAAACCATCACGCAGATCCAGCACAGCACGCGGGCCGCGGTCGACAACATGAACCGGGGCGTCGCCGAGGTCAGCAACGGCGTCGAACTGGCGACCAAGGCCGATCAGGCGATCCAGCGCATCCACAGCAGCGCGCAGCAGGTCTCGCAGGCAGTGAGCGGCATCTCGGACGCGATCCGCGAGCAGAGCACCGCCAGTTCGACCGTCGTGCAGGGGCTGGAAACCATCGCCCGCATGACCGAGTCGAACAACGCCGAGGCACAGCACACCGCCGCTGCCGCCGAGGAATTGCAGGCACTCGCCCACTCGCTGCACGAAAACGTCGAGCGCTTCAAGGTCTGACGGCAGCGCAAAGGAGCGGAACCGGAGCGCAGCATGTTCGATTTCAGGAACGGCGGGACGAAACCCCGGGCATCGATCGACGATCTGCGCCCCGGACATTTCATCGAACTGGAAAGCAGCTGGTTCAAGCACGACTTCATCCGTTCCCGCTTCCTGATCGACTCGCCGCGTGTCATCGACAAGCTGCGCGCCGCCGGCATCCAGACCGTCCTCGTCGTGCCCGACAAAAGCCGCATCCCGTTCCCGGCGCCGCCCGAGACCAGGCCCGACGATACCGCGCAGGCGCGGGCAGCGCAGATGGACGACGACAATGCGCCGGGCACCCTGCGCGAAGCGGTGCGCCGGGGCAGCGAACTCCGCCGCCGCCAGGAAAGCGCCGAGCAGGCACACGCGCAGGCCTTGCAGGAAACGCAGTTCATCATGAAGAACCTGCTCGTCCCCGGCGCCGCCATCGCCGAGCGGACGCGGGAATTCGTTGGCAATACCGTCGCCACGGTGCTGGCCAACGACGCCTCGCTGCACCTGCTCTCCAGCCGGCAGGGCGAAATGTCGCTGCGCTTCCACGCGTTGCAGGTGATGACGCTCGGCCTGCTCATCGGCCGCCGTCTGGCGCTCTCCGAGGATGAGCTGGGCGACCTGGCGACGGCCGCCCTCTTCCACGATGTCGGCGTCAGCCGGCTGCAGGATTCGGTGCGCATGGCCGCCGACCGCGGCAGCCGCATCGAGCAGGACGCCTACCAGACGCACGTGCTCTACAGCGTGGAGATGGCCAAGGGCAACCCGGCGGTATCGAAGGCGGCGCTGGCCGCCATCCTCACGCACCACGAAGCCTTCAACGGCAGCGGTTACCCGAAGAAGCTGGCCGGCGAGGACATCCCGCTGCTCGGCCGCATCCTCGCCGTCGCCGACCGTTACGACTATCTCGTGAACCCGGCCGCCAGCCCCCTCGGCATGACGCCGGCGGAAGCACTCTCCCGCCTCTTCCAGAGCGAAAGCGCACGCTTCGACAAGCGCGTCCTGCACGCCTTCGTCAAATCGGTGGGTATCTATCCGCCCGGCTCCATCGTCCAGCTTTCCGACGATCGCTACGGTATCGTCATCGGCGTGAACACCGACATGCTGATGTGCCCGTCGGTACTGCTCTACGAGCCTTCGGTGCCGAAGAACGAGGCGCCGGTGGTCGATCTGCTGGAAGCGGCCGACCTCAACATCAAGAAGTGCATCGCCGCCGCGCTGGTGCCGAAGGAAGTTCTCGAATACCTCAACCCGCGCGGCCGCATCGCCTATTTCTACTCGCGCGGCGCCGACTGAGGCGCCGACGCTTCGGCCGCAACGCCATCATTCGCCGGCACAAGAGCGGCCGACAGGGCTTCCACGCCCCCTGCCCTGACCCGCAACACGCGCTGGAAGAACAGGCTGTTCGGCACTTGCAGCAGGCATGGTTCCTGATTGGGCAGGTTTTCCTTCAGCGTCGTGTGGATCAGGTGGATATCCAGCACCTCGCCGCAGAAACCCGGCTTGTCGCCGCTCTCCAGGATTTCGATGTGATCGTGCAGGCGGAAGGGGCGGGTGGCATAGATCAGCACCGAGCAGAACAGATTGGAGAGTACGCTCCAGGCGGCGAAGAAGGCAACGGCGGCGACAGCGGCAAAACCGGTGATTGCCGTCCATAGCACCATGCCGGAAACACCGAAGCGGTCGAGCACGAACAGCAGCACGCCGCCGAAGATCAGGAAGGTGCTGAAGCGGCGGCCGCCAACCACCAGTTCGAGCGGCAGTCCATGCCGGCCGGCGACGCGAACGATCAGCCGATGCACCAGCGCCCGCACAAGCACGGCAAGCAGCACGGCAAGCGCAATCTGCGCGCCGAGGGTGATGACTTCGAGCCAGGGGTAGGCCCAGTCGGGCAGGTAGTCTTTCATCTGAAGAAAAGCCGCAGGGTGGTCAGGGATGTGCATCGCGCAAGCCGCGCAAGGGCCGGAGCGCGCCAGTGCGCGAAATTGCGGGACTATTCGCGGGACTATAATAGCCGCTTCGACCGGAGGAGACAGCGATGACGTGGCAACAATGGATGCAGGGCCTGACGGTGTCGGGCGTGTGCGTGGCTCTGGCGGGCACGGCGCAAGCCGTCGAAGCCGATTTCAGCGGCGACGTGCGCACGGGGTTTTTCTCCCAGCACCGGCACGACCGCAACGGCACTTCCGACACCACCGACGAATTCCGGCTGCGCCTGCGCGCCGGTGTCGGGATCGCACTCTCCGAACAGTGGCAGGCCAAGATCCGCTTCGCCGGGCGCTATTCAACCGACGACCGCAACCATAACCACTTCGAGATATTCAGCCAGATTCCGGCCGATGACGGCCTGCGTCGCGGCGACTCGACACTGGACGAAATCTACCTTGAGCATCGGCCCAACGCCGCATGGGGCGTGCGCGTCGGGCGCTTCCAGAGCAAGGCCGAGCTTGTCGGCGTGGCCAAGAAATCGCTCGACCGCAACGACAGCCCCAACACCGACATCACCTGGACCGACGGCATCCAGGTCACCCACAAGGCCGAGAACGGCTGGGCGACGACGCTCATCGCCCAGTACAACTACCGCAACGGCCCCACCCAGGTGCGCCGTGGGCAGTTGAATTTCGGCGACGACGACAGCCGCGTCTCCTACTTTGCCGGCTTTGAAAACACGCGCCCGCTCGGCCCCATCGTGCAGCGCGCCATCGACATCACCTTTCTGCCCGAGGCCCTGCACAGCCGGGGCATCGGCGCCGGCACGGTGGAGAACTACTGGGGACTGGTGGGCCGTCTGGCGGCACAATGGCCGATGGCGGGCAGCATGAAGTTCATGCTCGCGGGCGAACTCGGCTACGCGCCGAACACGCCGCAGCGACGCGCAACCCGCACCGGCTCATCGGGCGACGCCGACGGGCTGGCCGCGCAGGTGAGCTTCAACCTCATCAACTTCGTTCCGCAACACAGCGTCGCCCTCGTGCTCGGGCGGGCCGGCGACGGCTGGCTGATCTCGCCCGACTTCGCCGAGAACGGCAACCTGGCCGAAGTGCGCTACCAGTGGGCTTTCGCCAAGAACCAGTCGGTCGAGGCACGCCTTCGCCACCGCGAAGACATCAGGCAACGCACGGGCAGCGTCGACAAGCGCGAAGACGTGGATTACTACGTGCGCTACAACTACCGCTTCTGACAAGTCACGGCCGGCAACGGAAGCGCGGTGCCCGGAAGCGTGTCCGGAAACCCGCCTGGAATCCTCCTGCCCATCGCTGCCGGTTCGCAAAGGCCGCTTGCGCGGCCTTTCCCTTGAGGGAGAGCGAGCGTTCGCCGGGGCAATTGCCTTGCCAGCCGATCCAGCCTTGGCTGGCCGCTCCAGGAAACGAAAACGCGAGGCCTGACCTCGCGTTTTCGTTTCTTGCGGAAAACCTCCGTCGGATCAAACGACGACCGTCGGCGCCTCGCCATCAGCGCGCGCTTCGATCATGCCGATCTCCGCCGCCGTCTCGCCAGCCGCCCGCAGGTGGGCCAGCGCCGCGTCCAGATGCTCGCGGGCAACGACGACGACCATGCCGATGCCGCAGTTGAAGACACGGTGCATTTCGTCCTCGGCGACGCCGCCTTCCTGCTGCAGCCAGTCGAACAACTTCGGCCGCTGCCAGGCGGACTTCCGCAGCACGGCCTTGACGCCCGCCGGCAATACACGCGGCACGTTCTCGGTGAGGCCGCCGCCGGTGATATGCGCCATGCCCTTGACCGGCAGCGCCTGCATCAGCGAGAGCAGCGGCTTCGCGTAGAGGTGCGTCGGCGCCATGATGGCGTCGGCCAGCGTGCGCACCTTGCCGTCAAGCTCGTCGAACGGGGCGTCGAGATCGGGATTGGCGCGCTCGATGATCTTCCTGACCAGCGAGTAGCCGTTGGAATGCGCGCCGGAAGAAGCCAGGCCGATCACCGCGTCGCCGGCAACGATGGTCGAGCCGTCGATGATCTTCGACTTCTCGACGACGCCGACGGCGAAGCCGGCGAGATCGTATTCGCCGGCCGGGTACATGCCCGGCATCTCCGCCGTCTCGCCGCCGATCAGCGCGCAGCCGGAGAGCTCGCAGCCCTTGGCGATGCCCTGCACGACCGAGGCCGCGGTATCGACGTCGAGCTTGCCGCAGGCGAAGTAGTCGAGGAAGAAGAGCGGCTCGGCACCCTGCACCAGGATGTCGTTCACGCTCATGGCGACGAGGTCGATGCCGACCGTGTCGTGGCGGTTCAGTTCGAAGGCGAGCTTCAGCTTGGTGCCGACGCCGTCGGTGCCGGAGACGAGCACCGGTTCGCGGTATTTCTTCGGCACTTCGAAAAGGGCGCCGAAACCGCCGATGCCGCCGAGGACGCCATCGCGCAGGGTCTTTTTGGCGAAGGGCTTGATGCGGTCGACGAGGGCGTCGCCGGCATCGATGTCGACACCGGCGTCACGGTAGGAAAGCGGGGAAGGCTGCGTCATCGGGAAATCCATCCGGGGCGTTGACAGGGGGCCGGAGTGATAGAATGCCGGCCCTTGAGGAGCAAAGGGGCGAATTTTACCCGAAACCGACCCGGCACGCGCCGCCGACCCGCGGCGCCGCTTCCTCCCCCGGCATCGCCCCCGACCGATCTCAACCGCCCGCCGCCGATACCGCACCGCCGCCATGCGCCAGTTGCTCCTCGACCTGATCCCCGACACGCCGCCGACGCTCGAAAATTTCGTCGCCGGCAGCAACGCCGACGCACTCACCGCGCTCGCCGCCTGGCTGGCGGCGGACAGCCGCGAAACCTGCCTGTTTTTCTGGGGCGAAAGCGGCGCCGGCAAGAGCCACCTGCTGTCGGCGCTCGACGCCGATTACGCCGACGCCGCCACCGACCCGCTCCTGGCGACGGTGCCGTCGACAACGGACTTCCTTGCCGTCGACAACGTCGAGGCGCTCGCCGCCGACGGGCAGATCGCCCTGTTCAACCACTTCAACCGCCTGCGGGCAAACGGCGGCCGGCTGCTCGCCGCCGCCGCGCAGCCGCCGGTGCAGCTCGAACTGCGCGAGGATCTGCGCACCCGCCTCGGCTCCGGCCTCATCTACCGCCTGCGCCCGCTCTCCGACGACGAGCGGGCAGCAGCGCTGGCCAGTCAGGCGGCGCAGCGCGGCATGAACCTGTCGCCAGAGGCGCTCGACTATCTGCTGGCGCGGGCGCCGCGCGACATGCGCTCGCTCGCCGCGCTACTCGCCGCGCTCGACCGCCATTCACTCGAACACAAACGCCCGCTGACGCTGCCGCTCCTGCGCGAAGTGCTGCGGGCACCCGCCCTGCAGGACTGAAAGCCGAAAGACATGAATATTCCGACACCGCCTCCGGCCGAAGCGCCGCTGCATCTCGCCCTCTTCGACCTCGACAACACGCTGCTCGCCGGCGATTCCGACTTCGAATGGGCGCAGTTCCTGATTGTCCGCGGCGCGCTCGACGGCGAACTGCACGCGGCGATGAACCAGCGCTTCTACGAGGAATACCAGGCCGGCACGCTGGACATCGACGAATTCCTCGACTTCCAGCTGAAGCCGCTCTCCCGCCACACACGCACCGAACTCGATGCCTGGCACCGCGAATTCATGGCGGCGCGCATCCGGCCGATCATGACGCCAGCGGCAAAGGCACTGGTGCAATCGCACCTGGAAAAGGGCGACCTCTGCGCCGTCGTCACCGCCACCAACAGCTTCGTCACCGGCCCCATCGTCCGCGAATTCGGCATCCCGCACCTGGTCGCCACGGTGCCGGCCATGGACAACGGCCGTTTCACCGGCAAGCCACGCGGCACGCCGGCCTTCCGCGAAGGCAAGATCGCACGCGTCGAAGGCTGGCTGGAATCGCTCGGCCTGTGCTGGCAGAGCTTCGCCCGCACGTATTTCTACAGCGATTCGCACAACGACCTGCCGCTGCTGAAAACGGTCAGCGACCCGGTGGCGGTCGACCCCGACGACACGCTGCGCGCTCACGCCGAAGCAGCCGGCTGGCCGGTACGCTCGCTACGCGGCGTGTCATAATCGCCGACCGACCCCGGCAGCAACACCGAACGACGATGAAGGCAAAAAGAACTCCCTGACGCGATGATCCGAAAGTTCATTACCCGCGTATCGAAGGCCATCGGCCGCAAGAAGCCGCTCACGAACGAGCCGGCGATCATCCCGCGCAGCACCCACGGCATCCGCCGCGAAGCCATCCACAGTTCCGCCCGGCGTGTCTGCGAAACCCTGCAGGCCAAGGGCTTCAAGGCTTTCGTCGTCGGTGGCGCGGTGCGCGACCTGCTCATCGGCGAGGAACCGAAGGACTACGACATCGCCACCGATGCCACGCCCGAAGAGGTGCGCCAGGCTTTCCGCCGCGCGCGCATCATCGGTCGCCGCTTCCAGATCGTGCACGTGATGATGGGCGCAGAGACGCTGGAAGTGACCACCTTCCGCGGCACGCTGGCCGACGACACCAAGAAGGACGCTCACGGCCGCGTGCTGCACGACAACGTCTTCGGCACCCAGGCCGAAGACGCGGCGCGCCGCGACTTCACGGTAAACGCCCTCTACTATGACCCGGCCGGCGAGGTCATCGTCGATTACCACCACGGTGTCGCCGACCTGAAACAGAACACCCTGCGCATGATCGGCGAACCGCGCGCCCGCTACCGCGAGGACCCGGTACGCATGTTGCGCGCCGTCCGGCTCGCCGCCAAGCTCGGCCTGGTCATCGACCCGGCGGCCGAGAAACCGATCCGCGAGATGGCACCGCTGCTGGAGAACGTGCCGCCGGCACGCCTCTTCGACGAGATGCTGAAGCTGCTGACCTCCGGCCACGCCGTCAAGTGCATCACGCAACTGCGCGAGGCCGGCCTGCACCACGGCCTGCTGCCGCTGCTCGACGTCATTCTTGAGCAGCCGCTCGGCGAGCGTTTCGTCATGCTGGCGCTGGACAACACCGACCACCGCGTGCGCGCCGGCAAGCCGATCTCGCCCGGCTTCCTCTTCGCCACGCTGCTCTGGCACGAGGTGCTGTCGCAGTGGGACCGCATCCGGCAGCAGGGCGAGCGGCCGATCCCGGCGCTCTTCGCGGCGATGGACGAGGTGCTCGACACGCAGGCCGAAAAGCTCGCCATCACCCGCCGCATCGCCGGCGACATCAAGGACATCTGGGCCATCCAGCCGCGCTTCGAGGCGCGCGCCGGCAAGAAACCCTACGGCCTGCTGGAGCAGCCGCGCTTCCGTGCCGGCTACGACTTCCTGCTGCTGCGCGCCGAATCGGGCGAACTGCCGCAGGAACTCGCCGACTGGTGGACACGCTTCATCGACGCCGACGGCAACGAACGGGCGGCGATGCTGCTCCCCGAAACCGCCGAAAAGAAGAAGCGCCGCCGCCGCAGAAAGCCGGCCGGCGCAGGCGCCGAAGCGCCAGCGGGAGACTGAGCGGCCCGCCGCGCACCGCTTCCGCATCGTCTTTCTTCCTTTTCCGCCCTCTTTTTCTCCCCTCCCTCTTTCGTCGCCTTCCGCCCTGTCATGACGCACAGCGCCTTCGTCGCCCTCGGCGCCAATCTCGCCGATCCGGTCGCGCAGGTGCGCGCCGCGCTCGCCGCGCTCGACCGCCTGCCGCAGACCCGTCTCGTCGCCGCCTCGTCGCTCTACCGAACGGCGCCGATCGGGCTGGCCGGGCAACCCGATTTCATCAACGCCGTCGCCGCGCTCGATACCGCACTCGCCCCGACCGCGCTGCTCGATGCCTTGCTGGCCATCGAGACGGACTTCGGCCGCGTGCGCACCGGGAAGAACGGGCCACGCACGCTCGATCTCGACCTGCTGCTCCACGGCGAAACCCGGGGCGACACACCACGCCTCACCCTGCCGCATCCACGCCTGCATCTGCGCGCCTTCGTCATCGCACCGTTGGCCGAGATCGCCCCGGACTGCCGCATTCCGGGGCGCGGCAGCGTCGCCGCCTGGCTCCCGGCAGTGGCCATGCAACGCATCGAACGCCTGTCATGAGCTTCCTCGCCAACATTCCGGTGCTGTGGAAAACGGTACTGCTGCTCGCTGCCGCCAACGTCTTCATGACTTTCGCCTGGTACGCGCACCTGAAGAACCTGAGCGACCGCCCCTGGTGGATCGCCGCCTTCGCCTCCTGGGGCATCGCCCTCTTCGAGTACCTGCTGCAGGTGCCGGCGAACCGCATCGGCCACCAGGAGCTGTCGCTGGCGCAGTTGAAGA
>JAVFAT010000049.1:0-10346 GCA_034002385.1 Azospira sp.
GATCTGGCCCATCGATTTCTGCGCGGCCTCCTTCGGCGACAAGCCCTCCTCGCTCATGATGCGCTCGACGTTCTCGACGACGACGATGGCGTCGTCGACCAGCAGGCCGATGGCCAGCACCATGGCGTACATGGTCAGCATGTTGATCGAAAAGCCGAGCGCGGCGAGCACGCCGAAGGTACCGAGCAGCACCACCGGCACGGCGATGGTCGGAATCAGCGTGGCGCGGAAGTTCTGCAGGAACAGGTACATCACGAGGAAGACCAGCACGATGGCTTCGGCCAGGGTCTTGATGACGCCGTTGATCGACACCTTGACGAAGGGCGTGGTATCGAAGGGAATCACCGCCGCCATGCCCGGCGGGAAGAATTCCTCAAGCTCCTTCAGCCGGGTCTGCACGCCGGCGGCGGTGTCCAGTGCGTTGGCGCCGGTAGCCAGCGAAATGGCGATACCGGTGGCCGGCTTGCCGTTGTAGTAGGTCAGGAAATCGTAGTTTTCCGCGCCCAGTTCGATGCGCGCGACGTCGCCGAGCTTGAGCGCCGAGCCGTCGGGCTTGCTGCGCAGGACGATGTTGCGGAACTGCTCCGGCGTCTGCAGGCGGGTCTGCGCGGTGATCGTGGCGTTGAGCTGCTGCCCCTTGATCGACGGCGTACCGCCGAGCTGACCGACGGCAACCTGCGCGTTCTGCGCCTTGATCGCAGCGATCAGGTCGGCGGTCGACAGCCGGTAGGTGTCGAGCTTGTTCGGATCAATCCAGATGCGCATGGCGTACTTGGCGCCGAACACCTGGATGTTGCCGACGCCCGGTACGCGCGACAGCGGATCGACCAGCGTCGAGACGATGTAATCGGCGATGTCGTCCTTGTCCATGCGCCCGTCTTCGGAAACGAAGCCGAGCACCATCAGGAAGCCGGAAGTCGACTTGCTGACGTTCACGCCCTGCCGCTGCACCTCCTGCGGCAGCAGCGGCATGGCCAGTTGCAGCTTGTTCTGCACCTGCACCTGGGCGATGTCGGCATCGGTTTCGTTGCTGAAGGTAAGGGTGACCTGTGCGCTGCCGGTCGCCGAGCTGCTGGCCGACATGTAGATCAGGCCGTCCAGGCCCTTCATGTTCTGCTCGATGATCTGCGTCACCGAGTCTTCCACCACCCTGGCCGATGCGCCCGGATAGCTTGCCCGGATTTCCACGGTGGGCGGTGCGATGGTCGGATACTGCGAGATCGGCAGCGAGGTGATCGCCAGGGCGCCCGCCAGCATGATGATGATGGCGATGACCCAGGCGAAGATCGGTCGGTCGATGAAGAAACGGGCCATGAAATTCTCCGCTCAGCGCTTCGTGTCCGCGGCGGCCGGGGCGGCGACGCCGTCGCTCGCACCGCCTGCCGGCGCCGGCTGGCTGCCGGCCTCGACCGCCGTCACCGGCACGCCGGCGCGGATCTTCTGCAGGCCGGCAACGATCACCCGGTCGCCGGCAGCAAGGCCGCTCTCGACCAGCCAGCGGTCGCCGATGCTGCGGCTGACCTCGACCGGGCGTGCCTCCGCCTTGCCGTCAACGCCGACGATCATGGCACTGGTATTGCCCTTGGGATCGCGGGCGATGCCCTGCTGCGGCACGAGGATGGCGTTTTCGCGCACGCCGGTACCGATCCGGGCACGCACGTACAGGCCCGGCATCAGGATGTTGTCGGGGTTGGGCACGGTCGCGCGCAGCGAGAAGCTGCCGGTGCCCGGATCGACGCTGACATCGGCGAAGGCCAGCCGGCCTTCGTGCGGATAGGGCGTGCCGTCTTCCAGCAGGATCTGCACCGGCACGTCGCCCGACCGGGTCAGCTTGCCGGCAGCGGCCTCCTTGCGCAACTGCAGCAGTTCGCTGGCCGACTGGGTGAGATCGACGTAAACCGGGTCGAGCTGCTGCACGGTGGCGAGAAAACCCGCCTGATTGGCCGTCACCAGCGCTCCCGGCGTCACGCTGGACTTGCCGATGCGACCGCTGATCGGCGAGGTGATGCGCGCATGGTTCAGGGTGACGGTATTGCTCTGCACCTCGGCTTCGGCAGCGGCGACGCCGGCCCTGGCAAGCGCCAGCGCGGCGGTGAGGCGGTCGTGCTCCTGACGGCTGATGGCATCGATCCGCACCAGCTCGTCGGCACGTGCAGCGTCCAGTTCGGCCTGCATCAGGCTGGCGCGCGCACGCGCGAGACTGGCGCGGGCGCTGGCCAGGCTGGCCTGGTAAATGGCGTCGTCGATCTGGTACAGGGGCTGGCCGGCCTTGACCTGGGCGCCCTCGGTAAACAGGCGCTGCCTGACGATGCCGGTGACCTGCGGGCGAACCTCCGCCAGCAGGTAGGCATTGGTCCGGCCCGGCAGCTCGCGCATCAGGCCGAGCCTTTCCTCCTTCATCGTCACCACGGTGACTTCCACCGGCCCGGCCTGTGGGGGCGGCGCCGCCCCCTCGCCGCAGGCGGCCAGCGTGATCGCCACTGCCAGAACGGCAGGAACGGACAGACGGGGGAAATTTTTTCTTGTCGACATGGATGACCTCGGGAATCGGGAACCGTCGCCCCGGACTGACGCAGGCCGGGCGCGGCTCAATGCAATGGTGTGATCGTATCACAAGAATGAACGATCATTCTCTTTCACACCCCGGAGCTTATGCAGACACATGCCGGGACGAGGTGGGGACGATTGCTCCGGCCCGGAAAAGTAATGATGCGCCATGATCGAACGTGCCGGGACCATGCTTTCCGCGAAAGTGCCGTATTCACATTTTTTCGGGCCGGATCAATAAGCGGGGTTTGGGTGCGGTCGGGGCGGGTGCGGGTCGGGGCCGGGCGGGACGCAGGTTAACCCGCGCGGCGGATTCCGGATTTGCCGGGAGGAATCATGCCGTTGCGGCAGAGCGCCTCGCGCACACGCTGCCAGTGCGGCGGGCAATCACCGCCGCGGCCGCGTCCCTGTCGCCGGCCCGACGCGCGCAAGGCCGATGCCGCCGAGCACGGCGACGGAATCGCCGCCTGTCGAACGGGTGAGGCGGTAGCGCCATTCCTCGCCGGAATGGAAGCGGTAGACGAGCGTCTTCCCGTCCTGCGCGTAGAACCAGATGCCCCGCCCGACGGCGCTTTCCGGGGTATCGACCTCACCGACGTAAGGGGTCGGCCGACGCCCTGCCCAGACGACCGGGTTGTCGCTGGCCGGCGGCGTGCCGCCAAAGCCTTCGCGGTGCGCGAGGCGGTCGAGCAGTTCGATGCGCAGCGCGGCGATTTCGGCCTGGACGGCCGCTTCCTCGACTTCCTGCCGGGTATCGTCGAGGGCGTCGAGCAGGAAGGCGAGGAGTGCGCAGACGACGATGGTGACGACGGCAAACTCCAGCTTGCGGTCGGGTACGCCGCCGGCCATCTCAGCCGCCTCGCCGCGCAACGCGCGCCCGGCGGCGCATGGAACAGCCCACCGCCTTCGGCGCGGGAAGGCCGGGAGTGACAAAGGGAAGCTCTTCCGCAAGCACTGTGACCCCGCGCGCCCTGCGTCGAAAGCGAGCCATTTTCAAACTAGCGCTTGAGCGCAGCCTTGCCGAGATCCCACATCGGCAGGAAGACGCCAAGCGCGAGAATGAGCACCATGATGCCGAGCACGGCGATGAGGATCGGCTCGATCTGCTGGCCGAGCGTCTTCAGTTCGTACTCGACTTCCTGCTGATACATCTGGCCGATTTCTTCCATCATGTCGTCGAGCGCGCCGGACTCCTCGCCGACGGCGACCATCTGCAGCACCACCGGCGTGAAGATGCGCGTGGCGATGGCGGCGCGCAGCACGCTCTCGCCGCGCTCCACGCTTTCGCGCATGGCATCGATGCGCCGGGCAATGTAGCTGTTGTCGACGGTCTGCGCCGAGTTGGCAAGCGCCTGCATGACCGGCACGCCGCTGCGCGAGCCGAGCGCGAAGCTGCGGGCGAAACGGGCGAGCGCGGCCTTGTGCAGGATCTTGCCGGCGATGGGGATGCGCAGCGTGATCGCTTCCCAGCGATAGCGTCCGGCCGGCGTGGCGACCCAGGCGCGGAAGGCGAAGAAGCCGCCGACGGCGGCCGCCAGCATGTACGGCCAGCCATCGAGGAAGAACTGCGAGGTGGCAAGCAGTATCTTGGTCATCAGCGGCAGCTCGGCGCCGAAGCCGGAGAAGACCCTGGCAAAGGCGGGAATGACGAAGATGTTGATGACGACGATGGCGGCAAGCATCGCCATGACGACGAAGCTCGGATAGCGCAGCGCCGATTTGACCTGCTCGCGCATGTAACGCTCGAATTCGAGATGCTCGAAAAGACGCAGGAAGATTTCGTCGAGCAAGCCGGTGGCTTCGCCGACGCGCACCATCGACAGGTAGAACGGCGAGAATACCCGCGGGTGCCGGGCCAGCGAGGAAGACAGGTCGCGGCCGCCTTCGAGGCTTTCGCGCACGTCGCGGACGACGTCCTTCATCGCCGGGTTGACCGCCGATTCCTGAAGACCGGCGAGCGCGCGCATGATCGGCACGCCGGCCTTGAGCAGCGTGTGCATCTGTCGGCTGAACAGCAGGAGATCGACGTGCCCGACCTTCGGCCTGAACAGCGCGATACCGGCGCCGCGCTTTCCGGAGCCGCCGCTGCGGGCGCGGATATCGACCGGCACCATGCCCTGATTGAAGAGCAGCTCGGCGACGGCGCCGGGCGATGCGGCTTCGAGCACGCCTTCGATCAGATGGCCGGCGGCATTGCGCGCCTTGTACGAGAAATGCGCCATCGCCGCCGTCTCAATCCTCGATCTGGCTGCTGACGCGCATCGCTTCCTCGATGGTCGTGCGGCCCTCCACTACGAGACGCACGGCGTCGCGGCGCAGGGTTTCGCCGCCCATCTGCCGGCGCGCGACCTTGACGAAGGTGCCGGTATCCGCGTGGTTGATCGCCTCGATCAGCTCGTTGCCCATTTCCAGCATTTCATAGACACCGGTACGTCCGGTGTAGCCGGTGCCATTGCAATGTGCGCAGCCGCGCCCGCGGAAATAGGAGTGCGCATCGAGCGTTTCGCCGAGTTCGTAGTGCAGCCATTCGTGCTCGCCCGGCGTCGGCGGAACGGCCTCGGTGCAATTCTCGCAGAGCGTGCGCACGAGGCGCTGCGCCAGCACCATCTGCAGGGCAAGGGCGACCATGTAGCGCGGCACGCCCATGTCGAGCAGGCGGATCGGCGTCGAGACGACGTCGTTGGTATGCAGCGTGGACAGCACCATGTGGCCGGTGATCGCGGCGCGCATCCCGATCTCGGCGGTGATCTTGTCGCGCATCTCGCCAACGAGGATGACGTCCGGGTCCTGTCGCAGCGCGGTGCGCAGCACGCGCTCGAAACCGAGGTCGATCTTGTCATGCACCTGAACCTGGCTGATGCCGGGCAGGCGATATTCGACCGGGTCTTCGACGGTGATGATCTTTTTCTCCGGCGAATTGAGTTCGTTCAGCATGGCGTAGAGCGTGGTCGTCTTGCCGGAGCCGGTGGGACCGGTGACGAGCATCATGCCGGAAGGCCGACGGATGACGTTGCGCAGGCGACCGAGAATGCGCGGCGGGATATTCATGCGATCCAGACCGAGCAGGCCGGACTCCTGGTTGAGTAGACGCATGACCACCGACTCGCCGTGCTGCGTCGGCATCGTCGAGATACGCACGTCGACCGGCCGGTGGCGCACCTTGATGTGGAAGCGGCCGTCCTGCGGCAGGCGCTTTTCCGAAATGTCGAGACCGGACATCAGCTTCAGGCGCAGGGCGACGGCCGGGGCGATCTTGGCATCGGTCTCGGTCTTGATGTGCAGCACGCCGTCGATCCGGAAACGGATGCGCAGCGTGTTCTCCTGCGGCTCGACATGGATGTCGGACGCGCGCGTGCGCATCGCTTCCTCGAACACCGTCTGCAAGAGCTTGACGACCGGGGCATCCTCGGCGCCCGGCGCCAGCCCGAGCAGGTCGCCGAATTCGACCGGCACGTCGCCAAGCTCGGCGGTGAGTTCGCGCGCCAGCCCGGAGATTTCCTCGGTGCGGTGATAGAGGCGATCGATCGCGGTCAGCAGCTGGCTCTCGGTGACGACAGCGAGATCGACGTCACGGCGAAGGAGGCGGACAACCTCGTCGTAGGCGGCGAGATCGGTCGGATCGGAGAAGCCGACGCGTAACTGCCCGCCCGTCTCGTCGAGGATGAGCGCGCGAAGGCGGCGCGCCTGGGCTTCCGGCAGCAGGCGGATGAGTTCCGCATTCGGGCTGAATTGCCTGAGATCGATGAAGGGAATGCGCAGCTGACCGGCCAGCGCCTGCGAAATCTGCTCTTCGGTGACGTAGCCGCTGTCGACGAAAATGCGGCCGAGCTTGCGGCCGCTTCGCTTCTGCTCGCCGAGAGAGACCTTGAGCTGCTCGTCGGTGAGCAGGCCGCGCGTAATGAGAAGATCCCCTAGACGAATTTTTTCCGGGCGGGTCATGCAGGCTCCATTTCCAGTGAGGCGTCCTTCAGCCGGGCGATTCTATCAGCCTGCAATTTCAGGGTAGCATCGGCACCCCGGCTGGCGCCCGGGCAATCGCGCCGCACTCCGTTCACAATTCAGCCCTTGCGAAAATCACCCCATGTTCGCCGTCGTCCTCTACCAGCCAGAAATCCCGCCCAACACGGGCAACGTCATCCGCCTGTGTGCCAACGTCGGCGCCGATCTGCACCTGGTGGAGCCGCTCGGCTACCGCTGGGACGACCGCGAGCTGAAGCGCGCCGGCCTCGATTACCACGAATACACGCGCGTACAGCGACACGCCGACTGGGCGGCCTGCCAGGCGGCGCTGGCCGGACGGCGGCTGTTCGCGCTGACGACCAAGGCCAGCCGCCGCCACGACGCGCCGGCCTTCGCGCCCGGCGATGTCTTCGTCTTCGGCCCGGAGAGCCGCGGCCTGCCCGACGAACTGCTCGCCGGATTCGCGCCGGAGCAGCGGCTGCGCCTGCCGATGCTGCCGGCGCGGCGCAGCGTCAACCTGTCGAACGCGGTGGCGGTGACGGTGTACGAAGCCTGGCGGCAGCACGGCTTCGCCGGCGGGGTTTGAGAAGCAGCGGCGGAGAGGCATCGGCAGACGCCCCGAAGCAGCCAGGCCGCCCGATGGCGGGCGCGACGATGCCGGCGGACAACGCGGCAGACGGTAAACGAAGGAAAGGCGCGGGAGGATGCGCCGCCGGCAGCGGCTCGCATCCCTTGCCGGGATGCAGGGAGAATGCCGCTCAGGCCGTCTCGATTTTCGGATCGCGGGCGAGCAACTGCTCGACGGCTGCGGCGGCGCCGACACCGTGGTGCAGGATGGCGTCGACCGCCTGCGTGATCGGCATGTCGATGCCAAGCTGCGCGGCGAGGCCGGCGACTTCGCGGGCGGTGCTCACCCCTTCGGCGACGTGGCCGAGGTCTTCCAGTATCTGCGGCAGCGTGCGGCCGGCGGCGAGCGCCAGACCAACGCGGCGGTTGCGGGAAAGATCGCCGGTGCAGGTGAGGATCAGGTCGCCCATGCCGGCCAGCCCCATGAATGTTTCGCGCTTGCCGCCGAGCGCCAGGCCGAGGCGGGCGATTTCGGCCAGGCCGCGCGTGATCAGCGCGGCACGCGCATTCAGCCCGAGGCCGAGGCCGTCGGAAATGCCGGCGGCAATCGCCAGCACATTCTTCACGGCGCCGCCGACCTCGACGCCGGGGAGATCGTCGTTGGCGTAGATGCGCAGGCGCGGCAGGTGCAGCGCGAGCGCCGCGTCGCGGGCGAAACCGGCATCGTTGGCAGCCAGCGTCACCGCCGTCGGCAGCCCCCTGGCCACTTCCTCGGCAAAGCTCGGGCCGGAGAGCGCGCCGTAGCGGGCAGCCCCCCCCAGCTCTTCGGCGGCGATGACGTGCGGCAGCTTGCCGGTTCCGGCCTCCAGCCCCTTGCTCACCCAGATCAGCGGCTTCACCAACCCTTCGGCGACAAGGCGCCGCAGCGTCGGGCGCAGGCCGGCGAGCGGCGTCGCCAGCACGAGCAGTTCTGCGTCGGCGACAGCGGCGGAGAAATCGTCGGCGATCAGGAGTTCATCGGGCAGCCGGTGGCCAGGCAGGAAGCGGCGGTTTTCGCGCGCTTGCCGCATGTCGGCGATGACTTCGGCCTCGCGCGCCCACAGCGCGACGCGATGCTGGCCGCTGCCGGCGAAGGCGATGGCCAGCGCCGTGCCCCAGGCGCCGGCGGAAACGACACAGAGTTTCACAATCCCCAAACCTGGGCTGCGCGCACGAAACCGCTCTGGCCGTCGCGGTGGCGCACCTGCGCCCAGCCGCCGGGCAGGTTTTCGAGGAAATCGAGGGCAACGCCCTTCTCCGCCTCGAAGACCAGCGGCGCGCCATCATCGGCCGCGCCACGCACCTGCGCACGCTCGGCGACGACCTGCACGGTGCGCTGCTCGGCGAGGTGCCCGCGCTCGATCCAGGCCAGCGTGCCGTCGGCATCGCGCACCTTCGTCCAGCCTTCGAGGTTCACCACGGTTTCGACCGGCGTGTGCCGGCGGATGATGAAAAGCGGCTTGCCCTTGGCCGAGGGCGCATCGTAGAGAACGGCCGCCGCATTGACCGAGCGGTAGTCGATGGCCTGGGCAGGAAACGCCGCCAACAGCAGCGCGAGCGCCAGCAGCGGAACCGGAAGCGTGCCATATCGGGCCATCGTCATCTCCTTTCGGCGTTCAGCGGCTCACTGGATCGGCACTTCCGTCGCACCGGCGGCGGCACGCTGTGCTTCCGCTTCCTGCATCCGGGCCATGTACAGCCCTTCGAAATTCACCGGTTGCAGCACGACGGGCGAGAAGCCGGCACGGGTCACGGCATCCGACACGACTTCGCGCGCAAACGGGAAGAGGATGTTCGGGCAGGCGATGGCGACGAGCGGCTCCAGGTTTTCTTCAGGCACGTTGTAGATGCGGAAGATGCCGGCCTGGCCGACTTCGACGAGGAACACCGTCTTCTCGCCGATGCGCGCGGTGACGGTGACGGTGAGCAGCACCTCGTAGGCATCGTTGCCAAGGTTGCGGCCGTTGGTCTGCAACTGGATCTCGACCTGTGGCGACTCCGGTTCGAGGAAGATTTCCGGCGAGTTCGGCACTTCGACGGAGAGGTCCTTGAGGTAGAGCTTCTCGATGGAGAAGGACGGAGCTTCCTGGGACGGGGCTGCCTGCTGCTGTTCGCTCATGACGATGCTTTCTTCGGTAAAGGGTTGTGGATCGGGTGGATGAATGGGGCAGCAGGATTCAGTTCGCCTCGCCGGCCAGCAAGGGCAACAGCCCGCCGGCCCGGTCGAGGGCGATCAGGTCGTCGCAGCCGCCGACGTGAGTGTCGCCAATGAAGATCTGCGGCACCGTGCGACGGCCGCCGGTCTTCTGCATCATTTCGTCGCGCCGCGCCGGATCGAGGTCGATGCGCACCTTCTCGATGGCGGTGACGCCGCGCGCCTGCAACAACTGCTCGGCGCGGATGCAGTAGGGGCAAACCGCCGTGCTGTACATCAGGACGCGCACGCTCATTTGCGTTCCCCCTTGCCGGCGGCACGCTCGCCCTTGCCGGCAGCGCGCTCACCCTTGCTGGTCAGCGGCAGGCCATCCTTGCGCCAGGCGGCGATGCCGCCGTCAAGGTTCACGACGCGGTCGAAGCCGAGTTTTTTCAGGTCGCGCACGGCGCGACCGCTGCGGATGCCGGTTTCACAGCAGACGATCACCGGCTTGCCCTTGAGCTTTTCGAGGTCGGCGGCGCGCTCGGCGAACTTGGCGACCGGAATGTTGCGGGCGCCGATCAGGTGGCCGCCGGCAAATTCGGCCGCTTCGCGGATGTCGAGCACCTGCGCGTCCTCGCGGTTGATCAGTTTCGTTGCCTCGCCCGTCGACACACGCGGGCCGCCGGCGCCAAAACCGGTGGTCAGCAGCATGATGCCGCTGGTCACGGCGAGGATGACGAGAAGGATGTTTTGCTGAATGAACTCCAAGGGAAACTCCGTCGCTGTTCAGCGCGGGCGGACGCCCGGCAGGACTGTACGCCCGCCGGCAGCCACCTCACGCATTGTGGGGAATGCCGCAGAAAACCTCGCGCATCATGCCGATCAGTTGCAGCGTGCGTTGATCGCCGACGCGGTAATAGACGCGGTTTGCGTCCTTGCGCGTCATCAGCACACCTTTTTCGCGCAGGATGGCGAGATGCTGCGAGATGTTGCTCTGGGAAGTGCCTACCGCATCGACGATTTCCTGCACGCAGGCTTCCACCGGTCCGATCACGCAGAGGATCTAGAGCCGCAGCGGATGCGATATGGCCTTCAG
>JAVFAT010000050.1:0-10309 GCA_034002385.1 Azospira sp.
ATCCAGCGTGGAAGCGAACGGCCTGCGGCGGGCCGCTTCGCGGATCGGTACCGGGCCGGCTCCGCGCCGCGCCTCGAGCAGTTGCCACCACTTTGCGGTAAGCGCTTTCCAGAGCTGCTCGGGCGTGGCGAAACTGATGCGCGCGGCCGGCTCTACCTTGCCCGCTGCCTTGCCTGTTTTCCTGGCCCGGACGAGGTCCGCCATCGCATTGGCGGGCGGTCGAACGTCAAGCGTCATGGTTCCCATCATTCCACCTCTCGATGTCACGTCGGCAGTCGGCGATCAGTTGCTCCGGCGTCGTTATCGTAACGGAGAGCGCATTCGTCATACACCGCGCTACCCTGCCGCCGCCTCGCTTTTCTGCCCGCGCCGCCCATGCAGCGGTACCGGCTTGCCGTGGCGATCCATCAGCACCAGCGGCACGCAGCGCGCGCGGTCGTCGTGGATGGCGACGCAGTCGAGGCACTGGAAGCAGTCATGGTAGCGGATCGCGCCGCTTTCCTCGATGGCGTCGTAGGCGCAGGCGTGGCGGCAGCGCTGGCAGGGCTGGCCGCATTCGGCGCGACGCGGCAGCCAGTCCCAGCGGCGCGCGCGCGCCAGCGTGGCGAGCGCCGCGCCGAGCGGGCAGAGCCAGCGGCAGTAGCCCTTGTAGACGAAGGCGCCGAGCGCCAGCGTCGCCAGCGCGTACCAGAAGGCCGGGCCGGCGCGCTCGAAGCCGAGCGTGATCGCCGTCTTGAACGGCTCGGCCTCGACCAGCCGGTCGGCGAGCGACGGCGCGGCGACGGCGGCGACGAGGATGGCGGCGGCGAGCGCGTACTTGATGCGGCCGAGCGCACGGTCGAGGCGCTTCGGCACCTTCCATTGCGGCACGCGCAGCCGCTGCGCGGCCTTGCCGATGAATTCCTGCAAGGCGCCGAACGGGCACAGCCAGCCGCAGAACACGCCGCGTCCCCAGACGGCGAGCGTCAGCAGTGTGAAAACGACGACGGCGAAGGTCACCGGATCGTAGAGCAGGAAGCCGAGATCGCGGCCGTGCGTCAGCGCGGTGAGCGGACCGGAGAGGTTGACGATGGAGAGCTGCGCCTGCGCGCTCCAGCCGACGAAGATCAGCGTCGTCGTCAGTACCGCCCAACGGAAGGTGGTGAGCCGCGCCGGCTTCGCCACCAGCCGGCGCTGCGCGAACAGCGCGGAAGAAAGCGCCGCGAACAGCACGGCGAGCACGGCGAGGTCGGCGGCGCGGTTCTTCCAGGCGGCTTTCCAGGCGATCGTCTCCTCGCTCTCCGGGATGTCGAAGAAACGTTCCGGCAGCCGGTGCTCGACCGCCAGATCGCGGACGATGCGCTCCGGCCAGACGATGCCTTTCTGTCGCTCGATGCGTTGCACCAGTTGCCAGGGCTGCGCCGGGTCAAAGCCGGCGCTGGCGGCGATGCCGAAGGCGGCGAGTTCCGTGAAGGCCGGCGCGCCGGCCACGGCGGCATCGACGTCGAGATCGCGGATTTCGATCATCAGGTCGTTCTGACGCACGGCGAGGCGGCGCGGCACGGTGCCGGGGATGAATTCCTCGCCGAGAAAGCCCAGGCGGCCGGCGCCGGCGACGAGGAGCGCGTGCTGCCCCGGCGCCAGACGTGCCATCAGTGCGCGCCAGCGCGCTTCGCCGAGCAGATTGCGGCCGACCGTCGGCACGTTGAGGTAGGCCGTCCATAGCTCGCTGGCGGTGTCGTCTGGCCGTTCCCGCGCCTCGTCGTCGACGCCTTCGCCGATGGTGCCGGCAATGAGCGCCTCGACCTCGGCGTTCTGCGCGCGCCGGTGCGCGACGTAGCCGCGCTCGATCAGGCCGCGCCAGTCGAGCGGCTCGAACATGCTGTCCTTCACCGTCGCCGCCGCGCGTGCACTGCCCGCTGAGAAGCCGAGCTTTTCGCGCGCCACCTGCATGGCGGAGGCGAGGATCGTTTCGTTGAGGATACGCACCGAGACGGTGGCCCGGCTGATGCCGTCGAGTTCGTCGCCGCCGGCGCCGCGCCCGCCGTAGGCGACGCGGATGCCGTCGCGCAGGCCGCGTCCCCTGTATTGCTCGACGAAGCGAAACAGCGGCTCGGCGCCGAGGCCGTCGACGAATACCGGCTCGCGCTGCGAGAGCACGCGCACGTCGAGGAAGTTGCCGTCGCGGTCGAGCGCGATCAGCAGGTTGAACGGGCTGCCGGCGAAGCCGAGGATCGGCGCGAGATCGATCGACTCGAAGGCGTAGGCGATGACTGATTCGGTCGGCCCGTCGCGCTTGACGATCGGCCACACCGGCAGCTTTTCGTCCTTTGCCTCGACGCGCAGCGGCGCGGGGAAATGACCTTGCAGGTCGGCGTGCGTGAGCACGCCGGCGGCAGCCGGGGCGGCGAGGAAGCCGGCCCAGGCAAGCAGGGTGGCGAAGCATCTGATGTGGCTGGCGGATATCATCTCGGGCCTACTCGCCGACGCTCATGTAAACGAGCGTCTGATTGAGCAACTGGCAGCCGATCTCGCCGAAGCCGACCGGGCCGGGGACGCCGCCACTGTGCTTTCCTTCGAGTTCCAGGTGAAGGAAGTTGAGGATGCAGTTGCAGGCGAACGAGATGTCCGCGTCCGGCGGCGGCAGCGCGCGTTAACGGCTGTTCGGCGCTGCCCGACCAGGGCAGATCGTCGTCCGCCACCTCGGGCGGCGCATGTGCCAGGCAGCGCGCCTGGCCGACGTTGATGTGCCGCCAGGCCAGTGGGTGTGTCTCCGGCGCCTCCGCGCCGCTGCCGAAAAACCAGCCGCTGCGGCCGATCCAGACGTCGATCTGGTTCCGCTCAAGGTGGTCCCGCACTTCCACGACCCGCCAGGGCGGGGCGATCGAAAGCGCCTGCTGCAACAGATCCTCCGGGGTCATGTCGTGCTTCTCCTGCATCGTCTTTCTTCTTCGTCCGAATGCGCGTGCACCGGGGGTGCCTGCCGGTAGCGCAAGAAGTGTTCCAAAGCAACGGTGGCGGCGCCGCCGATCGCCGGTGCCGCGGCTGTCGCGGAAATGAACGGCGGCGTTCAAAAGTGGAGCACTTCCCGGCTCTGCTGGCTGGAGCAGGGCGAGCGGCGATCCTGCGGGGCCCGCCGTTTCATGATTTTCTGTAGGCGCTTCTGGACGAAGGGCGCAGGCGCCGGCGGTGGCGGGCGCCGAATAATCGGCACAGGAACGGCGCGGTGCCGCTCCGCCAATCTGGGAGACACGTCATGAACTGGGAAACCCCCGCCTACTGCGAAATCCGCCTCGGCTTCGAGGTCACGGCCTACGTCTACGTACGCTGAGGCGACGCGGCGGCGCGGGCGGAGCACGCACCGCGCCGCCGGCCCGAGACGACGATGGATAGCGCGAACTTCCGCCCGCGGCTCGATCCGCGCTTCGTGTTCCGCTGGGAGCCGAGCCAGGAGGCATTCATCCTGCTCTACCCGGAGGGGCTGATCAAACTTAACCCATCCGCCGGCGAGATACTCAGCCGCTGCGACGGCCTGCGCAGCGTCGACGAAATTGCCGCCGAGCTGGCCGTCGTCTTCGCTGGCGACGCCGCCGAGGTGGCCGCCGGCACGCGCGGCTTCATCGCGCTGGCGCACGAGAAGGGCTGGCTGCGGCCGGCCGCATGAACCCTTGCCAGGAACGATACCGATGAATGTTTCTCTCCGCTCCGCTCGCCGCCCGCTGGCGCTCCTCGTTGCTGCGGCGCTGCCCGGCCTCGCTGTCGCCGACGCCGATGTAGTGACCCTCGATACGGTGGTCGTCAGCGGCAGCCGCGTCGAGCACAGCAGCTTCGACCTGCCAGCGGCGATCGATGTCGTCGATGCCGAACGTATCGGCGCCGGCCGGGCGCGCGTGCACGCCTCCGAGGCGCTCGCCGCAGTGCCCGGCATCACCGTGCTCAACCGCCAGAACTACGCGCAGGACCTGCAGATCTCGTCGCGCGGTTTCGGTGCCCGCTCGGCATTTGGTGTGCGCGGCATCCGTCTCGTTGCCGACGGCATTCCTGCGTCGATGCCGGACGGGCAGGGGCAGGCGGCGACCTTCAACCTCGACCGCGCCGAACGCATCGAGGTCATGCGCGGGCCGCTGTCGGCGGTCTACGGCAACCATGCCGGGGGCGTCATCCAGTTGTTCACGCCGGACGGCAAGGGGCCGCCGAGCGTCGAGACGAATGTTTCAGGCGGCAGCTACGGTAGCTGGAAGGCCGACGTCGCCGCGCAGGGTGAGGTCGGCGGCATCGCCTATGTACTTGATGCCTCCCGCTTTTCCACCGATGGCTACCGTGACCACAGCGCGGCGACGCGCGACCAGCAGATGGTGAAGATCGCTTTCTCGCCCACCGCCAACAGCAGACTGACGATGGTGGCAAACGGCTTCCGCCAGATGAATGCGGACGATCCGCTCGGCCTGAACTGGGCGCAGTACCGCGCAGCGCCGCGCTCGGTCGACCCTGTGGCACTCACCTTCGATACGCGCAAGCGCATTGATCACACGCAGGGCGGAATCAGTTACGAGCACCGCTTCGGCGACGACGTGCTGCAGGCTTCGTCCTACATCGGGCGGCGTTCGGTGATCCAGTACCAGTCAATTCCGGTTGCAGTTCAGCGGATCGTACCGGGGGCGCCGGCGAACGCGCCGCAACGCCGGCATTCGGGCGGCATCATCGATTTCGACCGTGATTTTTCCGGCGTCGGCCTGCGCTGGATCATGCACCGCAAGCTGGCTGGTGGAAAATTGACGACGACCTTCGGCATCGACCACGAGACCTCGACCGACGAGCGTCGCGGCTGGGAGAACTTCATTCTCGGCTCCGGTGCGCCGGTCTGCGGCGTCGCCGGCACGGTTTGCGGCGTCAAGGGCAACCTGCGCCGCCGCGAGACGGACAAGGTGACGAGCACTGATCCTTATGTGCAGGGCGAATGGCAGGGCGAGAAGTGGAGTTTTCTCGCTGGCCTGCGGCATAGCGTCGTGCGTTTCGAGGTGGATGACCGTTACGTCGCCGTCGGCAACGGCGACGACAGCGGCAAGGTGACGTATCGCCGGACGACGCCGGTGCTGGCGACGACTTACAAGGTGTCGCCGCTGCTTAACTTCTACGCCAGCGTCGCGCGCGGCTTCGAAGCGCCGACGATGAATGAACTGTTCTATTCTGGCGCGAACGGTAGCTTCAGCTTCGATCTGAAGCCGGCGAGCAGCCGCCATCTGGAGGCTGGCGTCAAGGCGTTTATCGACGAGGATACGCGTGCCGATCTGGCACTCTTCGAGGTGCGCACCGAGGATGAGTTGGTCGTCGCGGCCTCCTCCGGTGGTCGCACCAGCTACCGCAATGCCGGCCGCACACTGCGTCGGGGCGTCGAACTGGCGGTGGACACCGCTTGGGCGCACGGATTCACCAGCCGCTTCGCCTATACCGGGCTGCACGCTGTCTATGACCAGAGCTTTACTAGTAGCAGCGGCGGTGTCGTCGCCGCCGGCCGGCGACTGCCCGGCATCGCTGCGCATACGCTGTTCGGCGAACTGGCCTGGCGGGATGCGGCGAGCGGCTTCAATGCCGGGCTGGAGGCCCTTGTCCGTAGCCGGATCGAGGTAGAGGACACCAATCGGCAGCCGGCGGCACCGGGCTTCGCCGTAGCCAACCTGCGCGTGGGCGTTGAGCGCAAGTACGGCCCGTGGATGCTGAAAGCTTTTGCCCGCGTCGATAATCTGTTCGACCGGCAGTACGTCGGATCGGTGATCGTCGGTGATGGTAACGGCCGCTATTACGAATCGGCACCGGGGCGCAACTGGCTGATCGGTGCCGGCGTCCGCTACGTTTTCTGACCTTCTGCGCGCTTCCCGAAATACCCCAAAAACCTCGCTGCGGCGAGGTTTTTCATTGGGTGTGTACCAGACGTTCGTCTGTTGCATTCCGGCTCACCGGAGCGCTGGGGTGTCCATATTCTGGACGTTTGCCTTTTCTGCCGGGGGCTTGCCGAAGGAGCGGTATCCGTTTCTTTCCCTTGTGCCGCAACGGATTGCCGGCGGACGGCATCGATTACCGAAAAACTGGCATGTACTTGGCGAGCGAGTGGGCACGCCGCAGCACTGGTTCATCAGCCGGTGACTGAGGGGAGGATCGGTGCCGTTCCGACGTGCACCGACGGGAAGCGCCTTTAACGAAACTGGAGACATTTTATGAAGAAACACCAATCGATTCGTCCGCTGCTGTTTGCGCTTGCCGTTTGCGGCGGCGGCTCCGCCCATGCCGTGAGCTTCACGCACGAAGGCATCACGCTCGACATCAATGGCACGGTGAACGGCTATTACGTCAATCGCCAGGCAAAAATGACCAGCTTGGCCACCGGCGCCTCGACAACGACGAACGACAGCGCGCTGACCAACGGTCTCCTGCCGGGCTGGATCAACTTTGTCATGACGACGCAGGCCAAAGGCCAGGACATCAAGGCCCACTTCAGCTTTGCGCCGGGGATCAACAACAACTCGACGGTGGTCGGCCTGCCGATTGGCAACAACGCCGGTGGCGCCGGCAATACCGACGCCTTCAGCCAGATCGACACGCGCAACGTGTATTTCCAGTTCGGCAACAAGGACTGGGGCACGCTGAAGTTCGGCCGCGACATTGGTCTCTTCGGGCAGAACGTGATCCTCTCCGACATGACGCTGCTCGGCGTCGGCGGCACCAGCAACGCCGGTATCCCGTACAACACCACCTTCGGCATGATTGGTCACGGCTACATGTACACCGGCTTCCAGCCGCAGATTACCTACACGACGCCGACCTTCGGCGGTTTCCAGGCGTCTGCCGGGATCTTCCAGCCGAGCAAGTTTGCCGGTGACGAAACAAAATCACCGGGCTTCCAGGCGATGGCTTCCTACGACTTCACGGGGTCGGTGCCGGGTAAGCTGTGGGCCGGCATGGTGGCGCAGGATACGGACTGCTCGACGCGCGCGGCCTGCGTCGGCAACAAGTCCTTCTCCGCCTCCGGCTACGAGTTGGGCGCCAAGGCGTCGTTCGGCAACTTTGAGGCGCTGGCCTACACCTTCGCCGGGCGCGGCCTTGGCCTGTCGACGGTCGGCGCGCAGTTCTTCGGCGGCAGCGACGGTGCCGGCGACAGAACCGATTCGCGCGGCTATTTCCTGCAAGGAACCTACAAGTTCGGCGATACCAAGGTCGGCCTGAACTACGGCCAGAACAAGGACAAGAACGGTTTCGTCGGCATCACTGGCGGTGCCGGCGCGCAGAGTCCGCTGAACACGATCAAGAATAGGGCATGGACGTTCGGTGTCTATCACTCGCTGAACAAGTTCATCACGCTGGTTGGCGAGTTCAACCAGGAGCGGATCGATAACGTCGCTGACAGCCATTTCGATGCGAAGAACCGGACGATTTCGCTCGGCGGCATCATCTTTTTCTAGGCACGCTCCCGCCGCCTGTTGCGACCAGGTGGCTTCCCTCGTGCTGTCTGCCTTGAGGCGCCCTTGCGGCGCCTTTTTTTTGGGCTGTAGGGCGAGGAAAAATCGTGTCATCATGCATACTCGCCGCCCGACATTCACCGATGCTCTCACCCTTCGGAGTGAACCATGCCCATGTTCGTCGACACCTCGCCGCCCGGCCAGTGCATCTTCTGCCGCCTCATTGCCGGGGAAATCCCCGCTGCCCGCGTTCATGAAGATGCGCTCACCATTGCCTTCATGGACGTCGGCCAGGTGAATCCCGGCCACGTGCTGGTGGCGGCACGGCGTCATGCGGCGACCTTGTTCGACCTGACGCCGGAAGAAATCGCCGCCGTCGCGCAGACGGCGCAGCGCGTGGCGCAGGCGGTGCGCGCGACCTTCGATCCGCCGGGGCTGATGCTGCTCCAGGCCAACGGGCGCGAGGGCGACCAGACGGTTTTCCATTGCCACATGCACGTGCTGCCGCGCCACGCCGGCGATGGCGTTGCGCTTGCCTGGCCGCGCAAGAACCCGCCGGCGGAATTGCTGGTGGATTACGCCGGCCGCCTGCGCGCGCAGCTCGCCGGAGGATGAGCATTTCCTCCGTTCCCGGCGATGTCGGCGCTCTTTTCCTGACATCGCCCGCCCGGGTTTTGCACCGCCGCTCATGACATCCCGCCGTCTCTTCCTCATCGTCTTCATCGAAGGCTTCTGCTCGCTCGGCGCCGAGGTGCTGGCGCTGCGCCAGCTGATCCCGCACATCGGCAGCAGCATTGTCGTCACCGCGCCGACCATCGGTTTCTTCCTGCTGGCGCTGGCGCTCGGCTATGCCTCGGGCGGGCGCATCGCCTCGGGCTACACCGGCGTGGTGGCGCGAAATTTCCTGATTTCCGGCTTTCTCGTCGCCATCGGGCTGGCCGGCAACACCATCGATGCGGTGTTCGCGCACGTGCAGCCGGCGGTGCTGGCCTATATCGTCTTCGTCGGTGGCGTGCTCTGCCCGATCGCCTGGCTGCTCGGCCAGACCGTGCCGGCGCTGACCAACCTGATGCGCCACGAGCGCGCCGGCGAGAAGGCCGGCTTCGCGCTCTACTGGTCGACGCTCGGCTCGTTTCTCAGCGCCGTGTCGCTCTCGCTGGTGGTCATGCAGTGGCTGGGCGTCAGTGCGGCGGTAGTTCTGGTCGCCGGCCTGCTCTTTGCCGGCGTTCTCGCGCTTGCCGGGAAGCGGCCGCGCGTGCTGGCCTGGGTCGCCGCCGGTTCCGCCGTCCTGCTTTTCGCCAACCAGCGCCTGGGCGTGGTCGGCGAGACGGCTTATGCCACCTATGCCGTCGAGCCGGTGGCGCTTGACTGGGCGAAGGATGCGAAAGCCTTCATGGTGAACAACTCGGTTTCCTCGCTGATCGATGCCAGCGAGCCGCCGGTCTACGCCGGCTACATCCGGCGGATGCGCCGGATCCTGCTCGAAGAACTGGCCTACGAGGGGCGCGACATCCTCGTTCTTGGCGCTGGCGGCTTCACGCTCTCGCACGACGAACCGAAGAACCGCTATACCTACGTCGACATCGATCCGGCGATCCGTGCGCTGGCCGAACGCCATTTCCTCGATGGCCAGGCGAACGGCGAGTTCGTCGTCGACGACGCGCGCCGCTTCGTCCGTGAAACGGATCGCCGTTTCGACGCGGTGGTGGTCGACGTCTACAGTGCGCGCATGTCGATTCCCTCGCATCTCGTCACACGCGAATTCTGGCAGTCCAGCAAGCGGGCGCTGCAAGCGGACGGCGTGATGCTCGCCAACCTGATCCTCGACGGCCGGCTGGAAACGCCTTACGCCCGCAACCTGCTGGCCACCATCGAATCGGTCTATGGCCGCTGCGGCGTCGAACTGCTGCATCGCGGAGAAGCGGCGAGCAATGTTGTCGTCACCTGTTACAACGGCGGAGATGCGGCGCCCGCCGCCATCTATACCGACGAACGCAATCAGGCCGACGTCGACGCCATCTTCGCCCACTGAGCACAGGCGAAGGCGCAAGCCTCGCCCTTCAGGGCGAGGTCAAGCGAGGCACGCCGGTTCCGGTGCCGCATTTCGTGGCGGGGAAGCTCCCGCCTGAAGGCGGCAATGACTGACGGCGCGCTGGCGGGGACGTCCGGTCGTTCAGTCGTCGAGAAGCCGGACCTTGACGGTACTTCCCTTGATTCCGCCGTCGACCAGCTTGCGCTCGGCATCGCCGGCGAGCTCGCGCGCCACGGCGACGTAGGTCGATTGCTCGGTGACGGCGATCCTGCCGACCTGTTCGCGTGTGAACTGGCGGCTGCCCGGCTGTTCGGCGGTCAGCGCGCCGAGCACGTCGCCGGGGCGAATCTTTTCCTTGCGGCCGCCGAGGATCTGCAAGGTCGCCATCGGCGGCCGCAGCGGTGTTGCGTCGCCGCCCTGCAGCGAACCGAGGGTGAGCCACTCGGGGTTGATGCCGGTGACGTGGGCGATGGTGTCGACGCGGCGCCGATCGCGCGGGCTGCACAGGCTGAGCGCCCAGCCGTCCTCGTCGGCGCGGCCGGTGCGGCCGATGCGGTGGGTGTGCACTTCCGGGTCGGGCGTCACGTCGACGTTGATGACCGCTTCCAGGTGCGCGATGTCGAGGCCGCGCGCGGCGACGTCGGTGGCGACCAGCACCGAGCAGCTGCGGTTGGCGAAGCGGATCAGCACCTGGTCGCGTTCGCGCTGCTCCATGTCGCCGTTCAGTGACAGCGCGTGGAACCCTTGCGCCTGCAGCAGTTCGACCAGATCGCGGCACTGCTGCTTGGTGTTGCAGAAGGCCAGCGTGCTGACCGGGCGGTAGTGCCTGAGCAGCGTGGCGACGGCG
>JAVFAT010000051.1:0-10305 GCA_034002385.1 Azospira sp.
GGCTTGCCGTCGACGGTCTCGACGATCGAGTCGCCGACCGGCTGCACGAAGCAGTTGATGAGGGTGGCTGCGAGGTCGGTGCCGGCGGCGGAATTGATGCGGCCAGCCGGGACGAAGCCGTTTTCCTGTGCCCACAGGAATTTCGCTTCCCACTGCGGGCGGCTCTTTTCTTCCTCGTTGGCAGCGAGTGCGGCGGCGACACGGCGGCGCACGTCGTGGACGCTGATTTCCTTGCCCTTGGCGTATTTCTCGACGAGGACTTCGACGGAAATTTCCTGTTCCGGCAGCGGCCCGATTTCCGGCGCGTCGGGCACGTTCGATAGCGATAGCTGTGTGGCGGCAGTGCTCATGGTCTCGTCCTGTTCGAATTATGTCGTGGCAAAAAACGGAAATGCCGGGAAGAAAGGTTCGCGGCAGGGGAAGGCGTGTGCAAGGGGTGAATGGCGATAAAACTACTATATCTAGTAGGTGAAGGCAAGAACTTGACTATATGTAGTCGATCTGCTGCCCCGGTGTGGGGGGCGGAAGGCCCGTGGACAGGGGGCGGCAGGGGAGGGCAGGGCAGGGGGAGCCGGCGAGGGAGTGGCGAGGGAACGACGAGGGAACGACGAGAGGGGGAGCGCCGGGGAGCGTTCCCCGGCGCGGCGCGATCAGATCAGGTTGCGGGTGTGCTGCGCGATCATCCATTCCTCGTCGGTCGGGATGACCAGCGCCTCGGTGCGGCTGCCGGTGTGGCTGATCCGTGTCCGGCCTGCCGCGTTGGCGTCGGCGTCCAGTTCGATGCCGAGCCAGCCGAGGCTGGTGCAGACGCGGCGGCGCACTTCGGCGGCGTGTTCGCCGATGCCGCCGGTGAACACCAGTGCGTCGAGACCGCCGATGCTGGCGGCAAGCGCACCGATTTCGCGCACGATGCGGTAGCAGAAGAGGTCGACGGCCTCCGTTGCGCGCGGATCGTCGCTGGCGAGCAGGGTGCGCATGTCCTGGCTGATGCCGGAGACGCCGAGCAGGCCCGATTCCTTGTAGAGCAGCCGCTCGATGGCTTTCGCGTCCATGCCCTTTTCCTGCATCAGGTAAAGCAGCACGCCCGGATCGAGGGCGCCGGTTCGCGTGCCCATCATCAGGCCGTCGATGGCGGTGAAGCCCATCGATGTGGCCTGGCTCTTGCGGCCCAGCATCGCGCACATGCTGGCGCCGTTGCCCAGGTGGGCGACGAGTACGCGGCCGTCGGCGCGCGTGCTGTGCGCGGGCAGGGTCCGTGCGATGTATTCGTAGGAGAGACCGTGGAAGCCGTAGCGGCGGACGCCTTCTTCGGTGAGCGCGCGCGGGATGGCGAAGAGCTGCGCCAGCGGCTGCTGCGTGCGATGGAAGGCGGTATCGAAGCAGGCGATCTGCGGCACGTCGGGCAGGCGCGCGGAGAGCGCCCGGACGCCGTTGAGGTTGTGCGGCTGGTGCAGCGGCGCCAGCGAGACGAAGCGTTCGAGCGCCGCCACTGCGCCGGCGTCGAGCCGCACCGGCTGCGCGTACAGCTCGCCGCCGTGCACCACGCGGTGGCCGACGGCGGTGATGCGCCGCGAATTCTGCGGATGCGCGTCGAGCCAGGCGAGCAGGGCGTCGAAGGCCGCCGCGTGCTTGATGCCCGCCGGCAGTGCCTCGTCGGCCAGCTTTTCGCCGGCGGCGTTCTTCGCCGTCAGCCGGGCGGCGGCGCCGAGGCCGTCGATCTGGCCGCCGAGAAAAGGATGTCGGGCCAGCTCTTCATCGAGTGCGTAGAGCGCGAACTTGATCGATGAGGAACCGGCGTTGATGGTGAGGATCGCGCGGCTCATGCAGCCTCCGCCAGGTTGCCCGGGAGAGGCCGTGAGACAGCGTCCGGAAGCCGTTCCGGCGACCGGGCCGTGATCGCCTCTCCCGGCGGGAAGGGGGGCGGCAGGATGGTGGTGAAAGTCATCATGCTGCCGCCTTGCGCTTGGCGTGGGCGATCAGTGCGGCGATGGCGCACGAGGCGGTGCGCGTCTCGGCGGTGTCGGCGCGGCTGGTGAGCACGATCGGGGCCGAGGCGCCGAGGACGACGCCGGCGGTCAGCGCGTTGGCCAGGTATTCGAGCTGCTTGGCGACCATGTTGCCGGATTCGAGGTCGGGCACGACGAGGATGTCGGCGTCGCCGGCGACCGCCGACTTGATGCCCTTGGTCTTGGCGGCGACGAAGGAGATGGCGTTGTCGAAGGCGAGCGGGCCGTCGAGCACGCCGCCCTTGATCTGGCCGCGGTCGGCCATCTTGCACAGCGCGGCGGCGTGCAGCGTCGACTCGATCTTCGGATTGACCGTTTCCACCGCCGACAGGATGGCCACCTTCGGATCCGGCCGGCCGAGGTCGTGCGCGAGTTCGATGGCGTTCTGGATGATGTGCACCTTCTCTTCGAGCGTCGGCGCGATGTTGATCGCCGCGTCGGTGATCAGCAGCGGCTTCGGATAGGTCGGCACGTCCATCACGAAGACGTGGCTCAGGCGCCGGCCGGTGCGCAGGCCGCCGGCGCGCGAGACGATCTCGCCCATCAGTTCGTCGGTGTGCAGGCTGCCCTTCATCAGCGCGTCGGCGTCGCCGTTCCTGACCAGCGTCACCGCCATCGCCGCTGATTCGTGGCTGTGCTTCACGTTCACGATGCGGTGCTGGCTGATGTCGAAGCCGTGTTCTTCGGCGATTGCGCGGATGCGGTTTTCCGGGCCGACCAGGATCGGTTCGATCAGCCCGGCCTCGGCGGCGAGCAGCGCCCCCCTCAGCGATTCGACGTCGCACGGATGTGCCACCGCCATGTCGATCGGCGGCAGGCCGCGCGTCTTCGCCAGCAGCTGGTCGTAGCGTCCGCGCTTGTCGGAGATGAGGATGTCGGGCAGCGCGATCCTCTCCCGCTTCACCTTCTCGCGCGGGGCCAGCGCCTCGACGGTGCCGCCGATTACCTGGATGCCGTCCTGATTGGTGCAGGAACAGTCGAAGAGCACATGGTGATTGTGGTCGAACTTCTGTTTGACGGTGATCGTGATGGTGATCGTGTCGCCGATGGTCACCGGCCGCAGGAATTGCAGCGACTGGTCGACGAGTATGGTGCCCGGCCCCGGATACTGCGTGCCGAGAACGGTCGAGATCAGCGAGGCCGACCACATGCCGTGCGCGATCACTTCGCGGAAGATGCCGCTGTTGGCGAACTCCTGGTCGACGATGGCCGGATTGACGTCACCGGTCATCACGGCGAACAACTGGATGTCTTCCGGACGCAGCGTGCGCACCAGTGACGAAGTGTCGCCGATGGCGATTTCGGTGTAGATCCGGTTTTCCAGAAACTGCCTGCCGTGCTCTTTCTGTTGCATGTCGTTCCTCTTCCGGTTTTGCGTACAAGAGCCGAAGTATATTGGTTTGCTGCGTTGCCGCAAAAATTGCCGGCCACGAAGCTCATGGTTCTCAGCCATGATCGACCTGAATTGTTTCCAGTCTGTTGCATGTGCATATGCTGAAAGTTTTTTTTCGGTGCCCGGAAAAGGCGCCCGGAAAAGGCGCCGGGGCCGCTGTTCCCGCTTTTGCGCTATGCTCTTTCCATCCGGCCTGACGGATATTCAGAGGGAGGCTGCATGGACGATCGGGAACAGGAACATCGGAGGGCGGACGTCGAGCGTGTGCTGGCGCCCATTCTCATCCGCTGGCGCAACGACCCGACGGCGCTGGTGCAGATCCTGCGCGAGGCGCAGGAATCGCTGCACTGGATTTCGCCGCCGGTCATCGAACACCTCGGCCGCGCGCTTTCCCTGCCGCACGCCAAGATCGAAGGCGTCGCCGGCTTCTACAGCTTCTTCCACACCCGCCCCTGCGGCCGCTACCGGGTGCGCTTTGCCGACAACATCATCGAGCACATGCAGGGCGGGCCGGACCTGCTCGATCGCATGTGCCGCAGCCTCTGGGTGGAGCGGGGCAAGGTGTCGGAAGACGGGCTGGTCAGCGTGGACACCACCTCCTGCATCGGCATGGGCGACCAGGGGCCGGCGCTGCTGGTGAACAACCTGACCGTGACGAACCTCGACGAGGCACGCATCGATCAGCTGTGCGAGCTGATCCGCAAGGAGGTGCCGCTCGCCGAATGGCCACAGGAACTCTTTGCCGTTGCCGACAACGTCCGCCACAGCGGCCCCCTGCTCGACACCGCCCTGCGGCCGGGCGACGCGCTCAGCGCCGCGCGCGGGCATATCGACCGCACCGGCACCGAGGCCTCGAATACGCGCTCCTGGCGCGAGGGTCTGCCGGGCGACGTCGCCGGCCCGGCGTCGCTGATCGACGAGCTGCGCCGCTCCGGCCTGCGCGGGCGCGGCGGCGCAGGCTTTGCGACGGCGCTGAAGTGGGATGCCTGCCGCAACGCGCCGGTGCCCGAGGGCGGCTGCCGCGTCATCGTCTGCAATGCCGACGAGGGCGAGCCGGGCACCTTCAAGGATCGCGTGCTGCTCAACAGCCATGCCGACCTCGTCTTTGAAGGCATGACCGTCGCCGCGCTCGCCGTTGGCGCGCGACGCGGTTTCCTCTACCTGCGCGGCGAATACCGCTACCTGCTGGAGAAGCTCGAAGGCGTGCTGGCGCGGCGCCGTGCCGATGGCCTGCTCGGGCCGTCGGTGCTCGGCATCGCCGGTGCCGACTTCGACATCGAGATCCACCTCGGTGCCGGCGCCTATGTCTGCGGCGAGGAATCGGCGTTGATCGAATCGCTCGAAGGCAAGCGCGGCACGCCGCGCAACCGCCCGCCGTTCCCGGTGACCAACGGCTATCTCGACCAGCCGACGGTGGTGAACAACGTCGAGACCTTCGCCTGCGCCGCCCTGATCGCTTACCGGGGCGGCGACTGGTTTGCCGGCCTCGGCACCGCCGAATCCTCCGGCACCAAGCTGCTTTCCGTCTCCGGCGACGTCGAGCGCCCCGGCGTTTATGAATTCCCGTTCGGCGTCACCATCGGCGAGGTGCTGGAAGCCGCCGGCGCGCGCGATGCGCAGGCGGTGCAGGTCGGCGGACCGTCCGGCACCTGCGTCGGCGAGGCCGAGTTCGGCCGCCGCATCGCCTTCGAGGACGTGCCCTCGGCCGGTGCCTTCATGGTCTTCGACCGGAGCCGCGACATGTTCGAGGTGGCGCGCAACTTCACGCACTTCTTCGCGCACGAGAGCTGCGGCTTCTGCACCCCGTGCCGCGTCGGCACCTCGCTCTTGAGGAACCTGATGGACAAGCTGAAGAACGGCCACGGTTCGCCCTACGACTTCGCCGAAATCGAGAAGATGAACCACATCCTGCAGCAGATGAGCCACTGCGGTCTCGGCCACTCGGCCTGCAACCCGGTGCTCGACACCATCGCGCGCTTCCGGCCGGCCTACGAGCGGCGGCTGTCGAACCGCAACTTCGAGCCGGCCTTCGACCTCGACCGGGCGCTGGCGCCGGCGCGGCAGATGACCGGACGCGACGACGCCGGTGCGCACCTGGCGATTCACGGAGGGGAGGCGAAATGAGTCAGACGTTCACGCTCGACGGCGAGGAAATCCCCTTCCGCGAGGGGCAGACCATCATCCAGGCGGCGCAGGATGCCGGTCGCTGGATTCCGCACCTGTGCTACCACCCGGAGTTCAAGCCGCATGGCTCGTGCAAGCTGTGCACGGTGACGGTAAACGGCCGGCACATGGCCTCGTGCACGACCCGGGCGACGGCCGGGCAGACGGTCGAGAGCGACACCGAGGCACTCAACGACGAGCGGCGCACGCTGTTGCAGATGCTCTTCGTCGAGGGCAACCACTTCTGCCCCTCGTGCGAGAAGAGCGGTGACTGCAAGCTGCAGGCCACGGCTTACGAACTGGGCATGATGACGCCGCACTTCGACCACTTCTATCCGAGCCGGCCGGTCGATGCCTCGCATCCGGAGGTCCTGCTCGACTTCAACCGCTGCATCCTCTGTTCGCTGTGCGTGCGCGCCAGCCGCGATGTCGACGGCAAGTGCGTGTTCGCGCTCTCGGGCCGCGGCATCGGCACCAGGCTGGTGGTGAACGCCGCCTCCGGCCGGCTCGCCGACACCGACGCGGCAATCGGCGACCGGGCGCTGGAAGTCTGCCCGGTCGGCGTCATCCTGAAGAAGCGGCACGGTTTCGCGGTGCCGATCGGCGAGCGCACCTACGACAAGGCGCCAATCTCGGAAACGAAGGAATGAGGAGGAACGGGATGGATGCCCCGGAGAAGAAAATGCCGCCGAAGTTACGTGTGGCCACCACCTCGCTGGCCGGCTGCTTCGGCTGCCACATGTCCTTCCTCGACATCGACGAGCACCTGTTCGAGCTGGTCGAGTTGATCGAGTTCGACCGCTCGCCGCTGACCGACATCAAGGAAGTCGGCGAGTGCGATCTCGGTATCATCGAGGGCGGCCTGTGCAACGCCGAGAACGTGCACGTGTTGCGCGAGTTCCGCGCCCGCTGCAAGAAACTGGTGGCGCTCGGCGCCTGCGCGGTGACCGGCGGCCTGCCGGCGCAGCGCAACCACCTCAAGCTCTCCGAAATCCTGGAGGAGATCTACCACACCGCCCCTGGCACGGCGCAGGGCCTGATTCCGAACGATCCCGAACTGCCGCTGCCGTTGAACAAGGTGCACCCCTTGCACGAAGTGGTGAAGATCGACTGGTTCATTCCCGGTTGCCCGCCATCCGGCGAGGCGATCTGGAAGGCGCTGACCGACATCGTCGCCGGCCGCGACCCGCAGCTCGGCTTCGGCGTGCTGCGCTACGACTGACACCTGTGAGCGAGACGCAACCATGACCTACTCTCTGGAAACCGCCGAGAATCCCGAAAGGCTCAAGCGCGTCGCCATCGACCCGGTGTCGCGTGTCGAGGGCCACGGCAAGGTGACGCTGCTGCTCGACGATGACGACAAGGTGCGTCAGGTGCGGCTGCACATCGTCGAATTCCGCGGCTTCGAGAAATTCATCCAGGGCCGTCCGTATTGGGAAGTGCCGGTGACGGTGCAGCGCCTGTGCGGCATCTGCCCGGTGTCGCATCACCTCGCCGCCTCGAAGGCGATGGATGCGATCGTCGGCGCCAGAAGGATTCCCCCCACCGCCGAGAAGATGCGCCGCCTGATGCACTACGGCCAGATCATGCAGTCGCACGCGCTGCATTTCTTCCATCTGTGCTCGCCCGATCTGCTCTTCGGCTTCGATAGCGAGGTCGGCCGGCGCAATATCGTCGGCGTCGCCGAAAAGCACCCGGAAACCGCGCGGCGCGGCGTGCTCATCCGCAAGTTTGGCCAGGAGGCGATCCGCCTCACCGCCGGAAAACGCATCCACGGCACCGGCTCGATTCCCGGCGGCGTGAACAAATCGCTCTCGCTCGCCGAGCGCGACTACCTGCTGAAGGACGCCTACCGGATCGTCGGCTGGTGCCGCGATGCCGTGCATCTGGCGCGCGAACTGCACGAGAGCGATCCGGCGCTGTACAACAGCTTCGGCATCTTCCGCTCGCACTCCATGTCGCTGGTCGGCGCCGACGGGCGGATGGATCTCTACGACGGCAGCCTGCGCGCGCGCGACGATACCGGTGCGATCCTCTTTGACGGGGCGCCGCAGGCTGACTACGAGAAGCTCATCCAGGAGGAAGTGAAGCCCTGGAGCTACATGAAATTTCCTTACTTCCGCGCGCTCGGCAACGAGCGCGGCTGGTACAAGGTCGGGCCGCTGGCGCGCGTGCAGAACTGCGACTCGATCCCGACGCCGCTGGCCGATGCCGAGCGCCGCGAGTTCATCGACTACACCGGCGATGCGCCGATGCACGCTGCGCTCGGTTACCACTGGACACGCATGATCGAGATGCTGCACGCCGCTGAAACGATCAAGGATCTGCTGCACGATCCGGACATCCTCGACGGCGAGCTGACGGCCAGCGGCGAGCGTTGCGGTGAGGGCATCGGCATGATCGAGGCGCCGCGCGGCACGCTGATCCATCATTACCAGGTCGGCGAAGACGATCTGGTGACCATGTGCAACCTGATCGTATCGACCACGCACAACAACCAGGCGATGAACGAGGCCATCCGCCACGTCGCCCGCCGCTACCTGCACGGCCGGAAGATCACCGAGGGGCTGCTCAACCATATCGAGGTGGCGATCCGCGCCTACGATCCGTGCCTCTCCTGTGCCACGCACGCGCTTGGCAAGATGCCGCTCGCCGTCGAACTGGTCGATGCCGGCGGCGCCTTGCTCGACCGCCTGCAGCGCGATGGTGGGTGAGCGGGGATGAGCGAATGAGCGCTGCCTCCGTCCATCCGTCCCTGGCGGAGTGTGCCTGCGCCTGCACCGCGGCCGACGAAGCGTGTGCGCCCTTCGTCATCCTTGCCTGCGGCAACCCGAGCCGTGGCGATGACGCCATCGGGCCGCTGCTACTTGCCCGGCTCGACGACTGGCTGCGGGCGCGCGGCATCGCCGGATACTTCGAGCTGATCGAGGATTTCCAGTTCCAGGTCGAACATGCGCTCGATCTCACCGGGCGGCGGGCCGCGCTGTTCATCGATGCCGGCGAAGGCACGCCGGCGCCGTTCACGCTGACCGCGCTCGATGCCTCGTCGTCGCCCGGTCACGGCACGCACGCCATTTCGCCGGCGGCGGTGCTTGCCGTTTACCGCCGCATCGCCGGCGAGCCGCCGCCGGCCAGCGTGCTCTGCGTGCGCGGCGAATCCTTCGGGCTGGGCGAGGAACTGAGTCCGGCAGCCGCCGGGCATCTGGATGCAGCATGGGCGCACTTGCAGGGATTTTGCGAAAATCTGCTGCGAACAGCAGGAAACGACAGCAAAGCTTGATCCAGATCATGGCCGGGAGGTGCTGCCATCCTTAGCATTCATCCACCGCACATGCGGTAGGTAATTTGATCTGCAACGTGCGGTACAGAGGACGTCATTTGGCGATGCGTATCCTCCTTCATTCGATTTCGGCGGCCTTGGCCGCCGTTCTTTTTCCCGGCCCGGCAACGGCGGACGCAACGGCGTCCGATCCCTGCATCGCGCAGCCTCCGGCGGCAGTGCGTCATGCCGCGCTGCGGGCGCGCGCACCGGCCGCGCAAGCCGGCCTGATGCTGGCACTCCCCGTCGATACACCTCCGCTGCACGGCGACGGCGGCCGGCTGCGCTACGACATGTTCTACAACGACGTGGCGGAAGGCTGGAGCTGGCAGCCGCAGGCGCGGCCGGAAGACGAGGATTACTACCGCTGGAAGTTCCTGCCCCTGCAGTCGCTGCCCGAAACGGGGCAAAGCTACGTGCAGGAAGACATGGCCGGCGTGCCGCAGGAGACGCGCGTCGAACGGCGCGACGATTATTTTTTCGCCTTCGACAATCCCTACGAGTTTTACCCGCGCGGCGCCGACGGTTTCGTCGTGCCGCTGCCGCCGGACGCGGCCGGCGCTTCGTTGCGCCTCATTGCGCTGGCCCGCCTCGGTGAGCCAGCGATGGCGGAGAGCACGACCTTCTGGAAGGCGGTGCATGCCCGCCCGGTCGATTTCACACTGAAGAAGCACTACTTTGTCGGCACGCTTGCCGCGCTCGTCGTCTGCGACGCGCGTAGCGGGCGGGAACTGGCGCGGCTGGTGCCGGCGGAGGTTCAGCGATAGACGAGCACCGGAACCTTCGAATGCGTCAGCACCTTGTTCGTTTCGCTGCCGAGCAAGAGGCCGCTGATGCCGCGCCGGCCGTGCGAGGCCATGAAGATCAGGTCGCAGCCGGTTTTCCCGGCGGCTTCGATGATCGCTTCGTAAGGTACGTCGCTGGTCAGTGCCAGCCGGTCACACTCGACGCCGGCCGCCGCGCAGGCGTCGGCGACGAAGCCGAGTACCTGTTCAGCCTGCTGATCGGCGAGTTCGGCGAATTTTTCCGGTGTCGTCGGATCAATCAGCGCGCCCTCGCCGTAATAGGCGACCGGGTATTCCGGCCGGGCGTAGAAGGCGGTAACGCGGGCGCCCGTTTCCCTGGCAAAGGTAACGGCGTGCTGCGCCGCTTCCTGGGAAAGTTCGGAGCCGTCGGTCGGTACGAGAATGTGCTTGAACATGGCAGCCTCCTGCTGAAGCGTTCCGTTTCGTTTCACGTTTGTTTCACTATAGGCCGGGCATCGTAGCCCGGAATTGACGAGAATCAAACGGCCTTCAGCGATCGGTGCAACAATCCCCTTCATCATGAAAATCCAGTTCCTCGGCGCCGCCAGCGAAGTCACCGGTTCCTGTTATCTGGTCAGCGGGGCCGGGGTGACCTTCCTGGTCGACTGCGGCATGTTC
>JAVFAT010000052.1:0-10145 GCA_034002385.1 Azospira sp.
TGAGCTGGACCAGCAGGCTGATGCCCTCCTCCTGCGTCGGCGCCTCGTCGGGGTGCGTCTCCAGAAGGCTCTCCCAGACTTGCTGGGTGGTGCGTCTGCCATCGCAGCGGCCGATGAAGGCATAGGCCGACCGGTTGAGCCGGTGCGAACGCCCTCGCAGTCCGTCGGACAGCAGGTGCCAGACTTCGCCGCGATGGATCTGCCGCTGCACGGAAACGTGGCCGCGCAGCCGCGGATGCAGCTGTGCGACCCGGTACCACTGGCTGCTCGTGGCCGGCGCCGTCATGTCAGAGCCCCCACCAGGCCCAGAGCTTCAGGCGCAGCCAGGTCAGGCCGCGTTGGGTCCAGCCGAGGAGCAGCGGCTGGTGGCCGGCCTCGATCCGCGCGACCCCCTGCAATCCGGGGCGCAGGCCGTTCTCGGGCTGGTCGAGCTCGGCCTCGACTTCGAAGATATTGCTGCCTTCGACAGCGGTCGCCATCGGCGTGATGCGGCGGACGGTGATCGGCTGGCGGTCCCAGGGCAGGGCAGAGAGGGCGAGATGGCCACGGTCGCCGACGGCGATGCGGGTGATGTCTCGCTCGTCGATTTCGACGATGACGCGGAATTTTTCGACCGGCGCTACGGTGAGCAAGGTGTCGCCGCGCTTGACCGGGGCGCCCAGCGACTGGCTGAGGTCGCCCCTGATGACCACGCCGGCGAACGGCGCTTCTATCCTGGCGCGCCCGAGTTGCTGGTCGATCAAGGCCAGCTGTGCCCGGGCCTCGTCCGCCCGCGCCTGGTTGATGACCAGTTGCGCCCGGTCGGCACGGGCGAGCGCGGCGGCATAGGCGTTTTCGTGCTGGGCGAGTTCGCTGGCCCAGCGCCGGCGCTCGATCTGCAGGTCCTGCTCGGCCATTTCGACGAGTACTTGGCCGGCTTCCACGGCGTCGCCGGGACGCGCGAACACTTGCTTGATGTAGCCATCGGCCGGCGCCACGAGAACACGCTGGATGGCGCCCTCGATGCGTGCCTGGCCGCCTACCTGGTGGGGCAAGGGGATGAACACCAGGAGCGACGCGGCGACAGCGCCGGCGATCAGGGCGAGACGCAGTCGCCGTCGTTCCGGAGCGCCGAGCCGCTGGCGGAGCAGGCGGAAGCCCTCCACCAGTTGCTTGTGCAGCGGCAACTCGTTGCGCCGCATCAGTTCGAGCACCGGTCCGACGAGGCTGATCAGGTGCTCCGCAGTAGTAATGGTGGCGCTGTCGAAGGCCCGTTCATCGGCAAACTCGAAGTGGACGGCACCGACGATCCGGTCGCCGGAAACCAGCGGGATCGAGCACAGCCCGCCGCCCTGCCGCCGCTGCAACGCTTGATGGGCCAGGACGATGCAGGGCGGTGCGTCAGCCGGCGCTGGGTAGCGAACAGTCGCCTTCTGCTCGATCGCCTCGTCCATCACACTGCCGAGTTGATCCAGCAACTCGCTCTCGCTGGTCGGCGAGCCGCCGTGCGAGATGGCGACGATGCGGGCAAAGCCGTCCTCGACGAAACCAACGGAAACACGCTCACAGCCAAATCCGCTGGCCAACTCGGAAGCAAAAGCCGAAGCCGCCCGGATGAATGAGGATTGGCCGACGGTCACGGCCTGCAGTGCAGCAACGGTCGGCGCTTTGTTCTCGTGAGTGGGCGATGCTTCTGCTGTAATCAGGAGAACCTCCGTGGCTGAAGATGACGATCCTATATGGAGCGATTAAATCCGTCCATTTTTGTCACTTTAATGTAATTTGGTTGAGGCGGGTTTTGCTGTCGGTGTCCGTGACAAATTCAACACTCTTGTTGCTTTTGTCGCGTCTCAGTAACGCCAGTTCTCCGGAACGTCATGCCAGAGTTGCAGGGCCTCATCGGCATCGGGCACGCTGATCTGTATGGTGGGCATGCGACGTTCCGCGTGCGGGCGACGCAGTTCTTCGTAAAGTTCGTCGTCGCAGAAGCCGGCTTTGTCGGCCGCGGCCCGCGGGTTGGCAAAGACGATGCGGGCGATGCGCGCCCAGTAAGCGGCGGAGAGACACATCGGACAGGGCTCGCTGGAAGCGTAGAGGGTGCAACCGACGAGATGGAAAGTGTCGAGTTTGCGACAGGCGGCGCGAATGGCCATGACTTCGGCGTGGGCGCTGGGGTCGCGATTGGCGACTACCTGATTCCAGCCGGTGCCTACGACCAGGCCATCACGGACGACGACGGCACCGAAGGGTCCGCCACCCAGTTCGCTGACGCTGGCAACGGCCAGGTCGATGGCCTGGCGGAGAAAAGTTGCATCTTCATGCACAGTCGTAACCTCGCTGATTTCTGCTGTTACTCAACTGCCTGACGTCGCCGGGCACCGCAGAGCGGAATTCAGCACGCATGTGACGATGCTATCATACGCATCCCTTATGGGCAGGCCGTTTACAGCGTCTGCCGCCGCCCGCATGCGCCTGACCAAACTCAAACTCGCCGGCTTCAAATCTTTCGTCGATCCGACCGCTGTTTCCCTGCCCGGGCAACTGGTCGGCGTCGTCGGCCCGAATGGCTGCGGCAAGTCCAACATCATGGATGCCGTGCGCTGGGTGCTCGGCGAGTCGAAAGCCTCCGAACTGCGCGGCGAGTCGATGATGGATGTCATCTTCAACGGCTCGACCAACCGCAAGCCGGTGTCGCGCGCTTCCGTCGAGCTGATCTTCGACAACTCGCTCGGCCGCGCCATGGGCCAGTGGTCGCAATACACCGAGCTGTCGGTCAAACGCACGCTGACGCGGCAGGCGCAGTCGGACTACTACATCAACAACATCAAGGTCCGCCGCAAGGACATTACCGATCTCTTCCTCGGCACCGGCCTCGGGCCGCGCGCCTACGCCATCATCGGCCAGGGCATGATCTCGCGCATCATCGAGGCCAAGCCGGACGACCTGCGCGTCTTCCTCGAAGAGGCGGCCGGCGTCACCCGCTACAAGGAACGGCGCAAGGAGACGCAGGGCCGGCTGGAAGACACGCGCGAGAACCTGCTGCGCGTCGAGGACATCCGCCAGGAACTCGGCCACCAGATGGAACGCCTGGAATCGCAGGCCGAGGTGGCGCGCCGCTACCACGCCCTGAACGAGCAGCTGGTCCAGCGCCAGCAACTGCTGTGGCTGCTGAAGAAGCGCGAGGCCGAGGCCGAACGCCAGCGCCTGGCGCTCGACATCGAGCGGGCGACGACTGAACTGGAAGCCCAGAACGCGGCGTTGCGCGAGACCGAGGCACGTGCCGAAGAGACGCGCGAGGCGCATTTCGCCGCCGGCGATGCGCTGCATCAGGCGCAGAGCGACATGTATGCGGCCAATGCCGAAGTTGCCCGGCTGGAAGCGGAAATCCGCCATCGCCGCGAATCGCGCAGCCAGCTGGAGGCTCGCCTGGTGCAGCTGGAAGACGAGCTGAAGCGCTGGACGCAGACCGCCGAAAAGCTGGCCGAGGACCGCCAGAAGTGGGAAGAGCAGCAGGAAATCACCCGCCTGCGCGTCGAGGAAGCCGAGGAACGCCTGCACCAGCAGATGAACCTGGCGCCGCAGGTCGAGGAAGACCACGCGCAGGCGCTGGAGGAGCTGCAGCGGCTGAAGACGCGCAGCACCAACGGCGAGCAGAAGCTGGAGGTCGAACTGACCAACAAGGCGCACGCTCAGCGCGCGCTGCAGGCCATCGTCCAGCGCCGCGAGCGGCTGCGCGACGAGACCTTCGGCGAGGCGCCGGACGAGCTGGCGCTGACCGAGAGGGAGGAAGAACTGGAATTGCTGCGCGAGGAACTGGCCGGCGACCAGGATCATCTGCAGCAACTGCAGCAGGAAGTGCCGCAACTGGAAGCGCGGCGCAAGGAAGTGCAGGGCGAACTGCAGCGCCTGGAGCGCGAACTGGCCGCCGGCCAGGCACGCCGGGCGGCGCTGGAGCAGATGCAGGCGAAGACGCAGGCCGCCGGCAAGCTGCCGGAATGGCTGCGCCGGCACGGCCTGGAAAACGCGCCGCCGCTGTGGCAAAAGATTCATGTCGAGGCAGGCTGGGAAGAGGCGGTCGAAGCGGTGCTGCGCGAGCGGCTGGCGGCCATTGCCGGTGACGACCCGAGCCAACTCGACGCCTGGCTGCACGACCGGCCGGAGGCGCGGCTGTCGGTGATGCTGGGTGGTGATACGGTGGCCGGCTCAGCGCCGGAAGCTTCGCTGGCCGCCCGCGTGCGCAGCGACGACCCGACGATCCGTGCCGTGCTGGCCGACTGGCTGGGCGCCATCGCCACCGCCGAGACGCTGGCCGACGGCCTGGCCCGGCGCGGGCAACTGGCGGCGGGTGAGGTCATCGTCACCCGCGGTGGCGATCTGCTGACGCGCACCAGCGTCACCTTCTTCGCGCCGGATCAGGGCGAACACGGCCTGCTCGAACGCCAGCGCGAGATCGAGGCGCTGGCCGACGGCATTGCCATGGCCGAGGAGCGTACGGAGAGCCTGCGCGAGCAGCAGGCGATGTTCGACGAGCAGTTCGCCGACAAGCAGGAAGAAATCGACGAAACCCGCCAGTACGTGACCGACCGCCAGCAGCGCGTGCATCAGGTGCAACTGGATGTGCTCAAGTTGTCGCAGGCGCTGGCCCGCTACAACGAGCAGAAGGAACGCATCGCCGAGCAGCTGGCCGAGCTGGCCGAGGAAGAAGAGGGCGAGCGCGAGCGGGAAATGGCGGCCGACGAGCGCATCGAGGAAATCCGCGATGGCCTGTCGCGCATCCGCGTGCTGGTCTCCGGCGCCCAGTCGCGGCTGGACGAATGCGAACGGGCCGTGCGCGCCGAGCGCGAGAAGAATGCCGACTTCGACCGCGCCCTGCGTGAGGCGCAGTTCTCGGCCCGCGAGGCCGACGGCAAGCTGCAGGACATCTTCGCCCAGCAGGCGCTGGCGCAGCGCGAGCTGACGCGCATCGAGCGCGACCGGGCGGCCTGCGCCGAGCAGGTCCAGGCGGCACCGGCCGATGTCATGGAGGAGCAGCTGCAGCAGGCGCTCGACGCTCGGCAGACGGCCGAAAAGGTGCTGGCCGGCAAGCGCGATGCGCTGGAGGCGGCGACCAACGCGCTGCGCGGACTGGAGGAGCAGCGCCTGAAGATCGAGCAGGGCCTGGAGCCGCTGCGCGTGCGCATCGGCGACCTGAAGCTGAAGGAGCAGGCGGCGGCGCTGAATGCCGAGCAGTTCGCCATGCAGTTGCTGGAAGCTGGGGCCAATGAAGCGGCGCTCGAAGGCGATCTCGGCGCCGCCCGCCCGGCCAGCCTGCAAGGCGAGATCACCCGCCTGGGCAATGCGATCGCCGAACTCGGCGCCGTCAACCTGGCGGCGCTGCAGGAGCTGGAGACGGCGACGGAACGCAAGGGCTATCTCGACATGCAGGCGGCCGACCTGACGGAGGCCATGGAAACGCTGGAAAACGCCATCCGCCGCATTGACCGCGAGACGCGCGAGCTGTTGCAGAACACCTTCGACACGGTCAACGGCCATTTCGGCCAGTTGTTCCCGGAACTGTTCGGCGGCGGCCGGGCCGAGCTGGTGATGACTGGCGACGAGATCCTCGATGCCGGCGTGCAGGTCATCGCCCAGCCGCCGGGCAAGAAGAATTCGACCATCCACCTGCTCTCCGGCGGCGAGAAGGCGCTGACGGCGATCGCGCTGGTGTTCTCGATGTTCCAGCTGAATCCGGCGCCCTTCTGCCTGCTCGACGAGGTCGATGCACCGCTCGACGATACCAATACCGAGCGCTTCTGCGGCATGGTCAAGAAAATGTCGGGAGCAACACAGTTCCTGTTTATTTCCCATAATAAAATCGCGATGGAAATGGCCGAGCAGCTGGTCGGCGTCACCATGCAGGAATCCGGCGTTTCGCGCGTGGTCGAAGTGGATATTGAGGAAGCCTTGAAGATGAGGGATGCGGCGTAAATGACCGAACTCCAGATGGGATTGATCGGCCTGGGTGCCGCGGCAGTGGTCGGGGTATTTGCCTATAACAAGTGGCAGGAGCAGCGTCACCGCAAACTGGCGGAAAAGGTGCTGAAGCCGCATCACGCCGATGTGCTGCTCGGCGGCGGGGCGACGCCGGCAGCGGCGGTCGAACGCAGCGAGCCGGCAATCGGCGAACAGCCGGCGCCGCCGGACGAGCGCACGGAGCCCATCTTCATCGATGAAACGCCGACCTTGCCATCCGACGATGTCATGCGGGCTGCCAGCGACGAGGCCCGGTCACACGGGAAGCCGCCGGTGGCGGAGATGCCGCCAGCCGTTGTTCCGGAACCCGTTGAGCCCGTCATGGCGACGGCCCCCATGGCGGCTGTCGAGGAGCCGGCCGAGCCGCCCGCCGGCGAGGTGCCGGCCGAATTGCTCGATCCGCGCCTCGAATTCGTCGTCGCCATGGAGCTGGTCGAACCGGTTGCCTGCGCCCAGATCCTGCATTCCCAGCGCGACGTCTTGCAGCGCATCGGCAAGCCGGTGCACTGGATCGGTTTCAATGAGCGGACCCGCGAATGGGAACGCCTGCGTTCGGACAGCGAACAGCCGGTGCGCCGGTTACGCGTCGGCCTGCAACTGGTCAATCGGCTGGGGCCGGTCAGCGAGGGCGACGTGGCTATCTTCACCGGCGCCATGCAGGCGCTGGCCGACGAACTGATGGCGGTGGCCGACATGCCGCCGTCGCGCGTGCTCGACCAGGCCGCCGAGATCGACCGCTTCTGCGCCGCCGTCGATCTGGAAATCGGCCTCAACCTGATCAGCCGCGGCCTGCCGTTTCCCGGCACCAAGATCCGGGCGCTGGCGGAGGCTGCCGGCATGGTGCTCGGTATCGACGGCGTATTCACCCGGCACGACGATGCCGGCCGGGCGCAATTCAGCCTGCAGAATTACGAAACCACGCAGTTTTCCGCCGACAGCCTGCGCAACCTGACGACGCACGGCCTGACCTTCATCCTCGATGTGCCGCGCGTCGATCACGGCGAGCGCGTCTTCATGCAGATGACCGAACTGGCCCGCCGCTTCGCCGACACCCTGCAGGGGACGCTGGTCGACGACAACCGCCAGCCGCTCGGTGATAGCCAGCTCGACCACATCCGCCGCGAATTCATCGGCAAGCCGCAGGCGACCATGGCCGCCTTCGGCCTGCCAGCCGGCTCGCCGCAGGCGCAGCGCCTGTTCTCCTGATGGCGGAGTCCCCGGCAAGCGCGCGTGCGGCCTGGCTGCGCGCCGAAATCGGGCGCCACGACCACGCCTATTACGTACTCGACACCCCGAGTATTCCGGATGCCGAGTACGACCGCCTGTTCCGCGAACTGCAGTATCTCGAGGCGACACACCCCGAGCTGGCGTCCGCCGATTCGCCGACCCGCCGCGTCGGTGGCCGGCCGCTGGCGCAGTTCGCGCCGGTTGTTCATGCCGTGCCGATGCTGTCGATCCAGACGGAAACCGATACCGAATCGAGCGGCGCCTTCAATTTCGACGCCCGCATTCGTCGTGAGCTGGAATTGCCCGAATCGGCGCCGCCGGTCGAGTATGCCGCCGAACTGAAATTCGATGGTCTGGCCATCAGCCTCCGTTACGAACACGGCCTGCTGGTTTGCGGGGCGACGCGCGGCGATGGGGCGACCGGCGAAGACGTCACGCAGAACCTGCGCACCCTGCGCCAGATTCCGCTGCGCCTGAACGGGGCGGCGCCGGCCGTGCTGGAAGTGCGCGGCGAAGCGTACATGCGGCGCGACGATCTCGAACGCTACAACGCCGCCGCCGCGGCGCGCGGCGACAAGACCCTGGTCAATCCGCGCAACGGCGCCGCCGGCAGTATCCGCCAGCTCGATCCGGCGGTGGCTGCCAGCAGGCCGCTGTGCTTTTTCGCCTACGGCCTCGGCGCCGTCGATAGCTGGGACATGCCGGCCACGCATGCCGGCGTGCTCGATGCCCTGGCCGCCTTTGGCCTGCCGGTCTGCGAACATCGCGCCGTGCTCCAAGGAGGCGAAGCGCTGGCCGGCTTCCACCGCCGCGTCGCCGGCCTGCGCGACAGCCTGCCTTTCGACATCGACGGCGTGGTGTACAAGGTCAACAGCCTGGCGCTGCAGCAGCGTCTCGGCTTCCGCTCGCGCGAGCCGCGCTGGGCAGTGGCGCACAAGTACCCGCCGCAGGAAGCGCTGACCGTGGTCGAGGCCATCGACATCCAGGTTGGCCGCACCGGCGCGCTGACACCGGTGGCGCGGCTGCAGCCGGTGTTCGTTGGTGGCGTCACGGTGACCAACGCCACCCTGCACAATGCCGACGAGGTGGCGCGCAAGGGCGGCCTGTGCGTCGGCGATACGGTGATCGTCCGGCGTGCCGGCGACGTCATCCCGGAAGTGCTCGGCGTCGTCGCCGAACGCCGCCCGGCCGACGCCCGGCCCTTCCTCATGCCCGATGCCTGCCCGGTCTGCGGTGCCCACGTGGTGCGCGAGGAGGGCGAGGCGGTGACACGCTGTTCCGGCGGTTTCTCCTGCCGTGCCCAGCGCATCCAGGCGATCCTGCACTTCGCCGGGCGGCGGATGATGGACATCGAGGGCCTGGGCGAGCGCTATGTCGAGCGCTTGGTTGAGTTCGATTATGTGCATGGCGTTGCCGACCTCTATCGCCTGACGCTGGACGACCTGTTGGAGATGAAGCGTCGCGCCGACGAGCGCGATGGTACGGTCCCGGAAACGGTCAAGGCCGGGCAGACGCCGACGCGCTGGGCGGAAAACCTGCTGGCCGGGATCGCCGCCAGCAAGACGCCGAAACTGGCTCGTTTGCTGTTCGCACTGGGCATCCGCCATGTCGGCGAATCGACGGCGAAGACGCTGGCCGACTGGCTGGGCAGCCTGGAGCGCGTGCGCCGCGCACCGGCACCGCTGCTCGCCGTGCTGCCAGACATCGGGACGACGGTGGCGGCGGCGATCGCCGACTTCTTCGCCGAGGAGCGCAACGTCGCCGCGGTCGATGCATTGCTTGCCGAAGGCGTGGCGCCGGCCGACGAGCATGCGCCGCATCCCGGCCTGGCCGAGCGGCTCGGCTGGGCGGAGCTGTACGCGGTGCTCGGCATTCCGCGGCTGACGCCGGTGCGCGCCCGGCAACTGGCCGCCGTCGTCGACGGCGGCACGCTGGCGGCGGCAGCGTTCAACGCCGCTACCCTGTCGGCGGCCGGCATGCCCGGTGAGGTCATCGATGCCGTTGGCGATTGGCTGCAGCAGCCGGGACGGCGCGGCCTGCTGGCGGGCGTCGCCACGCGCCGCGCCGAGCTGCTGGCGGCCTTGCCGGTGCTGGCACCGGGCGATACCGCAACCGCATCGGCCGTTGCCGGCAAGACCTTCGTGCTCACCGGCACGCTGCCGACGCTGAAGCGCGACGCGGCCAAGGACATGATCGAGGCCGCCGGCGGCAAGGTCAGCGGCTCGGTGTCGAAGAAGACCGATTACGTCGTTGCCGGCGAGGAAGCCGGCTCGAAGCTGGACAAGGCGCTGGAACTCGGTGTGCCGGTGATCGATGAGGCAGAATTGTTGAAAATTCTGGATAAGGGGGAAGAAGATGAAGAAAGTGCGTAAAGCAGTATTTGGCTTCGGCCGCCATGCTGGCGCATGGCTTAACGCCGGCTTTGCCGGGTTAGCCTACGCCGAAAACAGCCTTCAGGGAGAATGCTCATGAAAAAGGTCAGGAAGGCTGTTTTTCCGGTCGCCGGTATGGGAACGCGTTTTCTCCCGGCCACCAAGGCCAGCCCCAAGGAAATGCTGCCCATCGTCGACAAACCGCTGATCCAGTATGCGGTGGAGGAGGCCGTCGAGGCCGGCATCACCGACATGGTCTTCGTTACCGGCCGCTCCAAGCGGGCGATCGAGGATCACTTCGACAAGGCCTACGAGCTGGAGACGGAGCTGGCGGCGCGCGGCAAGAACGAGCTGCTCGACTTCGTCCGCAACATGATTCCGAAGAACATCAACTGCATCTACATCCGCCAGGCGGAAGCGCTCGGCCTCGGCCATGCCGTGCTCTGCGCCAAGCCGGTGATCGGCGACGAGCCGTTTGCCGTGGTGCTCGCCGACGACCTGCTCGACGGCAAGCCGGGGGTGATCAAGCAGATGACCGACACCTACGACTACTAC